>DAISLG010000011.1:0-19884 GCA_036820565.1 Gaiellaceae bacterium
TCTGGCGCCAGCCGTTCCCCGGGCCGGGGCTCGCGATCCGGATCATCGGCGAGGTCACGAACGAGCGGCTCGAGACGCTGCGCGAGGCCGACGCGATCCTCCAGGAGGAGGTGCGCCGCGCCGGCCTCTACCGCGAGCTCTGGCAGAGCTTCGCGATCCTGCCGGCGATCCGGTCCGTCGGCGTCCAGGGCGACGAGCGCACCTACGCGTACCCGATCGTGATCCGCGCGGTCACGTCCGAGGACGCGATGACCGCCGACTGGGCGCGCCTGCCCTACGACCTGCTGGAGACGATCTCGAGCCGGATCATCAACGAGATCCCGGCGGTGAACCGCGTCGCCCTCGACATCTCGTCGAAGCCGCCTTCGACGATCGAATGGGAGTAGCGAGAGGCCCTACGGCCCACCGCGGACGTAGATCACCTGGCCGCTGACGAAGCTCGCGTCCTCGCTGCAAAGGAACGCGATCGTGCCGGCCACGTCCTCGGGCCGGCCGACCCGCTGGAGCGGGATCTGCTCCGCCGCGTGGCGCTGGAAGTCCTCGAACGGGACGCCCATCCGCTCGGCGGTCTGCGCCGTCATCGCAGTCGCGATGAAGCCGGGCGCGACGCAGTTGACGTTGACGTTGAAGCGGCCGAGCTCGAGCGCCCACGTCTTCGTCATCCCCTGCATGCCCGCCTTCGCGGCCGAGTAGTTCGTCTGGCCGCGGTTGCCGAGCGCCGACGTCGACGAGACCGTGACGATCTTCCCCGACTGGTGCGGCACCATCTTCGCCTGGGCGGCGCGCACCGCGTAGAACGTCCCCTTCAGGTGCGTGTCGATCACGGCGTCCCAGTCGTCGTCCGACATCTTGTGCAGGAGGTTGTCGCGGATGATCCCCGCGCAGGCGACGAGGATGTCGAGCCGCTCCGCCTTGGCGACGGCCGCCTCGACGTCCTCGCGGGAGGTGACGTCGCAGCGGACGGCGATGCCGCCGATCCGCTCGGCCGTCTCGGTCGCGGCGGCCTCGTCGAAATCGGCCACGATCACGGTCGCCCCCTCCGAGGCGAGCCGCTCCGCCGTCGCCGCCCCGATCCCGCGAGCGCCGCCGGTGACGAGCGCCGTCTTTCCCTCGAACCGCATGACGCGGGAACCTATACCCTCGACCAGTCTCAAGGGGGTCTGACCCCATTTAGGTGGGTCGAGGGTGCGGCGGCGTGAGCTGCGGCGCGGCGGCCGGGTAGCGCGACCGCACCCCGTCGACGAACCCGGCCAGCTTGTCGGCGAGCCCCGCGTCCTCGAGCTCGAGCACGTTCTCGGCGTTCTGCTCGCCCGACCGCGAGAGGTTGAAGCTGCCGGCGAAGACGGTGTCGTCGGCGACCGTCACCTTCGCGTGCATGAAGTCGTGCACGGACCCGGACGCCTCCCACGGCGTCGAGGGCTTGCCGGAGAACGCGCCGGCGACGACCCGCTCGAGCAGGGGCAGCTTCCACGAGACGTTGCCGTTCTCGCTCCACTGGTAGATGACACCGTTCACCTGCGTCACGTCGACGCAGCCCGCCACGTCGAGCTTCCCCTCCGAGACCTTCTGCGCGAGCACGGCGAGCACCGGTGCCGCGGTGATCACGGGCGAGCAGATCCGCACCCGCCGCCGGGCGTGGCCGATCGCCTTCGCGATCCGCGCGGAGAGATCCTCGCCGTGCCCCGGCGTGAACCACGCGCGGACGGGGATGCCGCCGACGTCGACCGGCACAGGGTCGACGAAGCCGCTCCGCTCGACGACGCCCGTCTCCCAGAGCTCGTCGAAGTCGCGCGTGAACGCCGCCGCGACGCCCGGCGACTCGATCGTGACGATCACGTTCTCCTGGCGTGACCACGAGTCGTCGGTCCAGTTCGTCGAGCCGGTCCAGACCGCCGCGCGGTCGCGGACGACGAACTTGTGGTGCATCAGGTCGGGGACGCCCGCGATCGCCCGCTCGGGCACGCCGAGCGACGCGATCAGCTGCGCGTCGGGCTCGGGCGGCGGCGGCACCGGGATCGGATTGCGGTGGTCGACGTTGTAGACGAACCGCACGGCGACGCCGCGCGCCGCGGCGTCCCTGATCGCGCCGCCGACGATCGCGGACGTCTCGGGCGCGAGGTGGAAGTCGTAATGCGCGAAGTCGAGCGACCGCCGCGCGAGCCCGATCCAGCCGGCGATCGCGCGCGCGATCTCGGCCGGCTGCTGCCCGCCGTCCGTCAGAGTGCGGATCGTGATCGCGTCGCTCATGGAGAAACTGGTCGATGCCCGGATCGGCGGAACTTTCAACTTCTACCGGGACGGCGAGGGCGCCGCCGCGAGGGCCGGGCGGCTCGAGCGCTACCTGCACGAGCGGCGCGACGCCCGGATCCTGCTCGTCGGCGAGGCGCCGGGCTACCGCGGCACCCGCGTCTCCGGCATCCCGCTGACCTCCGAGCGGCAGCTGACGGGAGCCGGGCCGGGCGAGGCGACCGCCACGATCGTCCACGCCGTCCTCGGCGAGCTGGGGATCGCCGACGACGTCCTCCTCTGGAACGTCGTGCCCACGCACCCCGGGACGGCGAGCTCGAACCGGCACCCGACACGCGGCGAGATCGAGGCGGGCCGCGCGTTCCTGGACGCGCTCGTGCCCGGCCGCCGCGTGATCGGCCTCGGCCGGATCGCGCAATCGGCCTGTGGCGGCCCGTACGTCCGCCATCCCTCGCACGGCGGTGCGGCCGCGTTCCGCTCCGGCGTCGCTGCTCTAATCAACGGATGAGCGCCTACCCCGTCCGCCGGAACTCGCTGCTGCTCGCGGGCGGGCTCGTCTGCCTCTCCGGGATGGTGCAGCTGAGCGTCGCGCTCTCGACGATCACGCTCGTCGCCGTCACCGGCGTCGAGGGCATCCTCGGGCTCGGGCCGGCGATCTTCCTGCTGGCCGGCGCGCTCGCGGTCGCCCCGGCGGGTCGCGCGTCCGACCGCTTCGGCCGGATGCCGGTGATCCGCGCCGCCTTCCTCGCCGGGATCCTCGGCGCCGGCACGACGGCGCTCGGCTGCGCGACCACCTCCGCGCTGCTCGTGATGGCCGGCTTCGCCCTCAACGGCGCCTCGGCGTCGGTGATCCTGCTCTCGCGCGCGGCGGCCGCCGAGATGTATCCGCCCGAGCATCGCGCGCGCGGAATGTCCCTCGTCCTCTTCGGCGCCGTCTCCGGCGCAATCTGGGGGCCGCTCGTCTTCGGGCCGATGTTCGCGGGTCGCGACCTCGACCCGGCGGGCCTCGTCGTCCCGTGGCTCGGCGGCGGCGTCTTCATGCTCGCCGGCTTCCTCGTCTCGCTCGGCGTCAGGCCCGACCCGAAGACGATCGGTGCGAGCCATCCGGCCGACATCGCCGACGCCGGCCCCGCCGCCCCGCTCGCGGAGATCATCCGCCGCCCCGGGGTGGCCGCCGCGATGGTCGCAGCCGTCGCGAGCTTCGCCGTGATGGCGGCGGTGATGAACCTGTCGGGCTTCGTCGCGGTCGGCCACGGCCACCACCAGTCGGACGTCTTCACGATCATCAGCGCGCACATCGTCGGGATGTACGGGCTCGTGCTCGTCGTCGGCGACGTGATCGACCGCATCGGGCGGCGGGTCGCGCTCGTCGGCGGCCTGCTCGTGATGGCCGGCTCGTGCGCGATGCTCGCGCTCGTCGGCGGCCTGCTCGGGATGGGGATCGCCCTCTTCGGCCTCGGGCTCGGCTGGAACCTCTCGTACGTCGCCGCGACGACGGAGCTCGTCTCGCTCGCGGCCCCGTCCGAGCGCGGCCGCCTCGTCGGCTTCTCCGACCTCTGCTCGAGTTTCACCGCGGCCGGGCTCGCCCTCGGCGGCGGCCTCGTCTACAGCGCGCAGGGCGCGTTCACGCTCGGAGCCGCCGCGGCCGCGCTCGCGGCGCTTCCCGCAGCCTGGCTCCTGTTGCGGCCGCCCCTTGCTACACTTCCGCCCTCGGCGGGCCCTCGGTCCGTCGTTCCTACGTATGAAGACCTATAACGCAAAGCCGGGCGAGATCACACGCAAGTGGTACGTCGTCGACGCCGAGGGCAAGACCCTGGGGCGTCTGTCGACCGTGATCGCCGACACGCTGCGCGGCAAGCGCAAGCCGCAGTACACGCCGCACATCGACACGGGCGACTTCGTCGTCGTCGTCAACGCCGAGAAGATCCAGGTGACCGGCCAGAAGCTCGACCAGAAGCTGTACCACCGGCACTCGGGCTATCCGGGCGGGCTCCGCACCCGCACGCTGCGCGAGCAGCTCGACCGGCGGCCGACCGAGGTCCTGCGCAAGGCGGTCAAGGGCATGCTCCCGAAGAACCGGATCGCGCGGCAGCAGCTCGGCAAGCTGAAGATCTACGCCGGCCCCGAGCACCCGCACGAGGCGCAGGCGCCGACCCCGATGAACCTGGAGGCGAAGTAGTGGCAGAGCAGGCGCAGTACCTCGGCACCGGCAAGCGCAAGACCTCCGTCGCGCGCGTGATCCTGCGCCCCGGCGACGGGACGACCTGGTTCAACGGTCGCACGATCGAGGAGTACTTCCCGCGCGCCACCCACCGGATGGTCGCGCTCGCCCCGCTCAAGACCGCCGGGCTCGAGGGCACCTACGACATCCGCGTCCGTCTCCACGGCGGCGGCCCCAGCGGCCAGGCCGGCGCGACGCGTCACGGCATCGCCCGCGCGCTCGTCGAGATCGATCCCGAGCTTCGCATCCCGCTGAAGCGCGAGGGTTTCCTCACGCGCGACGCTCGCAAGGTCGAGCGCAAGAAGGCCGGCCTGCACAAGGCGCGCAAGGCGCCGCAGTTCTCCAAGAGGTAGTGCGCCGCTACTTCGGGACCGACGGCGTCCGGGGGGTCGTCGGCCAAGACCTGACCGTCGATCTCGTCGAGCGGCTCGGCCGGGCCGCGTCGCTGTGGTCGAACCACGGCAAGGCGTTCATCGGCCGCGACACCCGCGAGTCGGGGATCGAGCTCGAGGAGGCGTTCGCGCGCGGGGTGGTCTCGGCAGGAGGGCTCGCGGTGCTCGGCGGTGTGCTGCCGACGCCGGCGGTCGCGCTGCTGCGGCTCGACCTCGGGGTCGTCATCTCCGCGTCGCACAACCCGCCGCAGTACAACGGCGTCAAGTTCTTCGACCGCGACGGCCGGAAGCTCACCGACGCGCAGGAGGAGGAGATCGAGGCGCTCCTCGACGCCCCCGCCGATCCGCCCGGCCCGGGCAACCTCGTCGCCCATGTCGGGATCCCGACCGACAGCTACCTCGAGCACATCGTCAGCCGCTTCGGCTCGGACCTGACCGGCCTGCGGATCGCGGTCGACTGCGCCAACGGCGCCTACTCGGGGATCGCGGCGGACGCGTTCACCTACCTCGGCGCGAGCGTCGAGACGATCGCCGACGAGCCGGACGGGACGAACATCAACGTCGGGTGCGGCGCGACCGACCTCTCGGCCTTGCAACAGACTGTTACAGGCGGCGGGTTCGACCTCGGGATCGCGTTCGACGGCGACGGCGACCGGATGCTCGCCGTCGACGCGGACGGCGGGGCGATCGACGGCGACCAGATTCTCGCCGTGCTCGCGCTCGACCTCGGCGTCGACGTCGTCGCGGTCACGACGATGACGAACATGGGCTTCCACTCGCTGATGGCGGAGCGCGACGTCCGCGTGCTCACGACCGACGTCGGCGACCGATACGTGCTCGAGGCGCTCCACCGCGAGGGCGGCCTGCTCGGCGGCGAGCAGTCGGGCCACGTGATCTACCTGAGAGACCACGTCACCGGCGACGGCCTCGCGGCCGCGCTCCTGCTCTGCGGTGCGCTGAAGGGGCGGACGCTCGCCGAGGCGGCGGCGGTGATGCCGCACTATCCGCAGGCGAAGGAGAACGTCGCCGTCCGCGAGCGGACGCTGCCGCGCGTGCTCGTCGACGAGATCATCAGGATGAACGTCGCGCTCGGCGACCGGGGCCGCGTGATGGTGCGCGCGTCCGGCACGGAGCCGCTCGTCCGCGTCCTCGCGGAGGCGGAGACGGAGGTTGAAGCGGAGGATCTCTGTGCTAGGATCGCCTCGCTCGTTCGACGAGAGCTCGGCTGAGCGCACCGACGAAGGTGCGGCTCGCAGGCCGGGCTCTTGGTGTTTCGGGCGTCGGCCTTTCGAGCAATTCGACAGGTGCGTTGGACGGTTTCACCCGGAAGTGTGGGCCGCGAGGGAAGGAGCTTCAGGGTGTGCGGGATCATCGGGTACGTCGGCGCTAGAGAGGCGAAGCCTCTCCTGATCGAGGGTCTCCAGCGGCTCGAGTACCGCGGCTACGACTCGGCCGGGATCGCGCTGCTCGAGGAGGACGGGCTCGAGTACGTCCGCGCCGTCGGCAACCTCGCGAAGCTGCGGGAGGCGGCCGGCCCGAACGGCTCCGTCTCGACGACCGGGCTCGGCCACACGCGTTGGGCCACGCACGGCTCCGTCACCGAGGAGAACGCGCACCCGCTCACCGGCTGTGACGACGCGAAGCTCTCGATCGTCCTCAACGGGATCGTCGAGAACTACCGCGAGCTCAGGGAGTTGCTCCAGGCCGAGGGTCACCAGTTCAGCTCCGAGACCGACGCGGAGGTCGTCGCGCACCTCGTCGAACGGCACTACGACGGCGACCTCGCCGACGCCGTCCGCAAGACCTTCCTCGAGCTCGAGGGCCATTTCGCGATCGTCGTGATCCACGCGGACCATCCCGGCCGGCTCGTCGGCGTCCGCCACCAGTGCCCGCTCGTCGTCGGGCTCGGCGACGGCGAGAACTTCGTCGCGTCGAACCTCGCCGCCTTCCTCGGCGAGACGCGCCGCGTCCAGTTCCCGGGCGACGGCGCCGTCGCCGAGCTGACCCGCGAGGGGATCACGTTCATCGACGCGTACGACGGCTCCCCGGTCGAGCACGACGTCGTCGACGTCGACTGGGACGACGAGGCCGCCGAGAAGAGCGGCTACGAGACGTTCATGCTGAAGGAGATCTACGAGCAGCCGGAGGGCGTCGCCGAGACGATCGGCGACCGCGTCCGCCACGGGCACCTCGTGCTCGAGGGGATGGGCATGACCGACGACGAGCTGCGCAAGCTCCGCCGGATCGTCATCGTCGCCTGCGGCACCTCGTACCACGCCGCCGTCGTCGGCCGCTACGTCGTCGAGGAGTGGGCGCGCCTCCCGGTCGAGCCCGACGTCGCGAGCGAGTGGCTCTATCGCAACCCGGTCGTCGGCGAGGACACGCTCGTGATCGGCATCACCCAGTCCGGCGAGACGCGCGACACGATCCAGGCGATGAAGCTCGCCCGCGAGAAGGGCGCGCGCACGGTCGCGATCACGAACATGATGGGCTCGCAGATCACGCGAGAGGTCGACTCGGTGCTCTACACGCGCACCGGGCTCGAGGTCGGCGTCGCCGCCTCGAAGACGTTCACGGCGCAGGTCGCGCTGCTCTACCTCGTGGCGCTCAAGCTCGCCCAGGTGCGCGAGACGATGCCGCCCGCCGAGATCGAGTTCATCCTCGACGAGGTCTACACCCTGCCCGAGAAGATGAGCCGCTTCCTCGACGGGAGCCACCCGATCGACGAGATCGCGCAGCGCTTCTACGAGGAGCCGTTCTTCCTCTACCTCGGCCGCCACATCGGCCTGCCGGTGTGCCTCGAGGGCGCGCTCAAGCTGAAGGAGATCGCGTACATCCCGACCGAGGCGTACTCCGCCGGCGAGATGAAGCACGGCCCGATCGCGCTGCTCGAGCAGGGGACGCCGGTCGTCGTCGTCGCGACGAACCTGCACGTCTACGACAAGATCGTCTCGAACATCCAGGAGACCCGCGCCCGCGGCGCGCACGTGATCGCGATCGCGACGGACGGCAACGAGGACATCCAGCACCACGCCGACGACGTCATCTACGTGCCGTCCACGCCGAACTTCCTCCAGGCCGTGCTCGCCGTGCTCCCGCTCCAGCTGCTCGCCTACCGGATCGCGCGGCTGCGCGGCCTGAACGTCGACCAGCCGCGGAACCTGGCGAAGACCGTCACGGTCGAGTAGGCCACTCCCTCGAAAGAGGGATGACGTCTCTGCTGACTTGAGGCATCATTGAGGCACGCGGCACCGCCTCGCGGGTCTTGACTGCGGCGGCACCGCCAATCTCGGGCGGCCTGCCGGGCGCCGCAGCTCAGGCGGGCCGCCCGAGTCTTCCTTCCAGGCGGAGCTGCGTTGACCCGTGGGGGCATGTAAACGATGGTCGTCGCCTAAAGCCGCCTGCGGCGTCTTCGCTCCTCCTGAAAAGGCTTAGAGCTCATTCCGGAACGAGCTCTAAGCGACGACGAGCAGCTCGGCCGCGGGTGCGCACACGGCCTGGGCCGTCTCGACGAACGCGCGGGCGGCCGGCGAGTGGTAGCGGTCGCGGTGCCAGGCGATCCCGATCAGGCGCGGCGGCATCTTCGAGCCGAGCTCGAGCACCGCGACCTTCTCGTCGCTCGCGTCGATCGAGAGGCGCGGCACGAGCGCCGCGCCGACGCCCGCGGCGACAAGGCCCTGGACCGTGCCGTTGTCGTCGGAGCGAAAGACGATGTTCGGGTCGGAAGCGCCGGTGGCGCGGAGGCGCTCCTCGACGGCGTGGACGCTGCGGCATTGCCGGTAGCCGATCAGGGGCAGCTTCGAGATCTCGCGCATTGTCGGCGGAGTGCCGCGCTCGGCGAGCTCGGAGCCTGCGGCGACGACGAGCACATAGGGGTCGCTCAGGAGCTCGGTCACCTCGAACGGCCCGGGCTCGACGGGGAGGATCACGAAGGTCAGGTCGAGGCCGCCGTTCTCGACCGCGCCGAGCAGCTCCGCGTCGTCGGCCGACTCGCGGAGCCTGATGTCGACCGCGGGCCACGAGGCACGGAACCGCGTCATCACCTCGGGCAGGATCCGCGCGCCGACGCTCTGGTACGTGCCGATGTGCAGCGTCCCTGCCTCGCCGCTCGAGAGCGCAGCGAGATCGGCCTGCGCGGCCTGGAGCCGCGCCATGATCGAGTCGGCATGGCGCAGGAGTAGCTCGCCGGCCTCGGTCAGGCTGACCGCGCGCGGCCCGCCGGGGCGCTCGACGAGCTGCTCGCCGACGATCCGCTCGAGCGTCGCGATCTGCTGGCTGATCGCCGACTGCGTGTAGCCGAGCGCCTCGGCCGCGCGCCCGAACGAGCCCTCGTGGGCGAGCGCCTGGAGGGCCGCGAGATGACGAAGCTCGACGCCGAGCCAACGATCAGGTTCCATAATGGAAGTGTAGCGTAACTCGATTGGTGCTAATACACTCGCCTCGGCATCATGAGAGGCATGACAGCAATCATCATCATGCTCGCGGTGCTCGCACTGGGCCCGCTCGCCGTCAAGTACGGCGTCGACTCACGCGACTACCGGCCGTAGCGCACTTCGCCTGACGGGCCGATTTCTGCGACGATCCGGAGCAGGTTGTTCGGATCGCGCAGCACTGCGGCCGCGCTCGCGAGCGTTCTCATCGCGTTGTCGGTCGGCGTGGCGACCGCTGCGGCGCCCCCGGGCGGCCTCCTCGTGTTCGCAAGCGGCCGGTCGATCCTCGTCGTGCACCCCGACAGGTCGGGGCTGAAGCGCGTCGCCGTCGGCGCGGACCCCTCGCTCTCGTTCGACGGGCGCCGCGTGGCGTTCGACCGAAGCGGCTCGGTCTGGTCGGTCTCCGCCGGAGGGGGCGTGGCGCGGCGCTTGACGACCGGGATCGGACCCGTGTGGTCCTCGCGCGGCCAGATCGCCTTCACCCGCGGGCGGCAGATCTGGGCGATCGACGGGCTCCGGCGGCGCGCTCCGCGGAAGCTCAGCGGGGGCGTCCGGGCGCGCTTCCCCGCCTGGTCTGCCGACGGCAGGCGCCTCGCGTTCACGGGGGGTGACGGCCTCTACGTCGTGCGGGCCGACGGAACCAGGCTCGTTCACCTGACGACGGGGACCGACCTGATGCCCTCCTGGTCGCCGGCACGGGCGGAGATCGCGTTCGCGCGCGCGAACGTCGGCGAGGAGGGCATCTTCGTGGCGACCGCCGACGGGCGCTCGGAGCGGCGCGTCGCCGACGGCGGCCGCGTCTTCCTGCGCCCGGTCTTCGCCCCGAAGGCGCCGCTGATCGCGTTCGAGCAGGATCAGGACATCTACATCGTCACGACCGACGGGTCGGACCTGCGACGCGTGACGAACACGAATCCTGCCGTCGAGGAGAACGTCGCGTGGGCCCCCGACGGCGCGCTGACGCTTGCGTTCGTGCGGCTGTCGAACGCGCCGGTGGGGAGCCTCGTCCTGTCGAGCCCGCTGGAGGGATCCGAGGCGACGATCGCGCGGGCGAGCGGCCGGGTCGACTGGCGCGCCCCCGCGGGCGGCTAGTCCGGCTCGCGCCGGAGCCGCTTCGTCTCGCCGCGGCGGCGCTTGTCCTCGAGCCGCCGCTCTCGTGCGGCCTTCGTCGGCTTCGTCGGCCGTCGCCTGCGCGCGACCTTGAGCGCGTCGCGGAGCTGCTCGACGACGCGCTCGACGGCGAGCTCGCGATTCCGCCACTGGCTGCGCTCGTCCTGCGCGACCGCTCGGAGCACCGGCCCCGCCTTCGCCGTCACACGCCGCTTCTGCGCGTCGGAGAGCGCCCCGGACGACCCGACCTCGAACAGGGCCTCGACGCGCGTCTCCGTCTTCTGCGCGTGCTGGCCGCCCGGCCCGCTCGAGCGGGAGAAGCGCAGCTCGATCTCCGACCGCGGCAGTATGACCGAGCGGGTGACGCGAATAGACTCGCTGTCCATGGCCGCCATTCTGCTCGACGTCGACGGCGTCTTTCACGTGTCCGGCGAGCCGATCCCCGGCGGCGCGGACGCGGTGCGCCGCCTGCGGGCCGACGGCCACCGGATCCGCTTCGTCACGAACAACACCACGCGGTCTCGAGCCGAGCTCGCCGAGGATCTCCGCGGGTTCGGCATCGAGCTCGCCGACGACGAGCTCCAGACGACTCCGAGGGCCGCCGCGCGAACCCTCAAGGGCAAGCGCGTGCTCGCGCTGACGATGGCCGCGATCGTCGAGGACCTCGAGGGGATCGAGCTCGTCGGCGAGGACGCTGAGGCAGTGCTGCTCGGCGGCGCCGACGAGGGCGACGAGACCTCACGCGTCTTCAGCTACGTCAATCTCGCGCGCGCCTTCCACGAGCTCGAGGGCGGTGCCGAGCTCTACTGCCTGCACAAGAACCGCTGGTGGCAGACGAGCGACGGGCCCCGCCTCGACGCGGGCGCGTTCGTCGCCGGGCTGGAGTACGCGGCCGAGGTCGATGCAACCGTGCTCGGCAAGCCGAGCGCCGAGTACTTCGCGGCTGCGCTCGAGGCGCTCGATGCGGACGCGAAGCTGGCCTGGATGGTCGGCGACGACATCGGCGACGACATCGGCGGCGCGCAGCGCCAGGGGCTGAAGACGGTGCTCGTCCGCACGGGCAAGTTCCGCCCCGATGCGGTCGAGCGCTCCGGCGTGACGCCGGACGCGATCCTCAGCTCGGTCGCGCAGCTGCCCGACTGGCTGGAGCGCGCCCGTTAAATGACCCGGTCATGAGGGTCGGCACCGACCTGATCGAGATCGAGCGGATCCGGCGGGCGCTCGAGCGCCCGGGCTTCCGCGAGCGCTGCTTCACCGAGGCGGAGCGGGCGTACTGCGACGCGAAGCCGAATCCCGCCCAGCACTACGCCGGCCGGTTCGCGGGCAAGGAGGCCGTCGGCAAGGCGCTCGGCTCGGGCGTCCTCTTCACGTGGAAGGAGATCGAGATCCGCGGCCGGCCGAAGCCCGGGGTGCACCTCTCGGGCCGGACGAAGGAGTGGGCGGACCGCCTCGGCATCGGCACGATCGAGCTCTCGATGACTCATTCGCGCGAGCTCGCGCAGGCGGTCTGCATCGTCGATGGTTGAGCCGCTCTACACCGCGGCGGAGATGCGCTCCGCGGAGGAGGGACACGACGTCGCCGAGCTGATGGACCGCGCGGGGCGCGCCGTCGCGGTCGAGGCGCTCCAGCGCTTCCCGGACGCTCGCTCCTTCGGTCTCGTGGCCGGCGGCGGGGCGAACGGCGGCGACGGGAGGATCGCCGCCGAGGTGCTTCGGGCCGAGGGCAAGGAGGTCGGCGACGACGGCGACGTGATCCTCGACGCGCTCTTCGGGACGGGCTTCCACGGCGAGCCCCGTGCCGACGCCGCGGCCGCGATCGAGCGGATCAACGGAGCGGGCTTGCCGGTGCTGGCGGTGGATGTCCCGTCCGGCATTGACGCGTCGACCGGCGAGATTCCCGGTGCGGCGGTGCGGGCCACGGTCACGGTCACGTTCCACGGGTGGAAGGTCGGGCTGGCGGTCGCGCCGGGCCGGTTCCACGCGGGAGAGGTCGTCGTCGCCGACATCGGCCTCGAGCCGCGCGCGACGGAGCACCGGCTCGTGACGAGGGAGATCCTCGCCCGCGTGCCGCTGCGCTCGGCCGAGGACGACAAGTACACGGCGGGGTCGGTGCTCGTCGTGGGCGGGTCGCCGGGGATGACCGGCGCGGCGTGCCTCGCGGCGGAGGCCGCCTTCCGCGCGGACGCCGGCTACGTCGCCGTCGCGGTGCCGCGCGAGTCGCTGGCGGCGATCGAGGCGCGGTTGCTCGAGCCGGTCAAGCGGCCGCTCGAGGAGGTCTTCGAGGCGGCCGAGCGGGCCGGCGCCCTCGCGATCGGGCCGGGACTCGGCCCCGACCATGCCGGGCTCGTCCGGAGACTGCTCGCCGAGGTCGACCTCCCGGCGGTCGTCGACGCGGGCGCCTTCCACGAGCTCGAGCCGTTCGAGCGGGACGCGCCGACGGTGCTGACCCCGCACGCGGGCGAGCTCGGCCGGCTGATCGGCAAGGAGTCCTCGTGGGTCGCTGCGCACCGGCTCGAGGCGCTCGGGCTCGCCGTCCGGAAGTTCGGCTGCGTCGTCCTGTTGAAGGGCGCCGACACGCTCGTCGGGGCGCCCGGTGAGGGCGTGCTCGTCCGTCCGGTGAACACGGCCGGGCTCGCAACCGCGGGCACCGGTGACGTGCTCACGGGAATCGTGGCGGCGTTCCTCGCGAAGGGCCTCGACGCGCGCACGGCCGCGGCGGCCGCGGCGACGGCGCACGGGATCGCCGCCGCCCTCGTCCCGCACCGCGCGGGGATGATCGCGAGCGACGTCGTCGCCGCATTGCCGCGGGCGCTCGATGCAGCGGTCTGAGCTGACGATCGACCTCGGCGCCGTCCGGCGGAACGCCGCGACGCTGCTTCGCGCGCTCGACGGGGCGGAGCTCTGGGCCGTCGTCAAGGCGAACGGCTACGGCCACGGGGCGGTCGACGTGGCCGGAGCGGCGCTCGGAGCCGGGGCCGGGGCGCTCTGCGTCGCGACGGTCCCGGAGGCGCTCGAGCTCCGGCGCGAGTTCCACGCCCCGCGGATCCTCGTCATGGGGCCCGCCACAGGCCGCGAGGTCGCCGCCGCGCGGGAGGCCGGGCTCGAGCTCGTGATCGCCGACGGCGAGATCCCGGACGGCGTCCGCGTCCACCTCAAGCTCGACACGGGAATGGGCCGGTGGGGCCTCGCGGAGCTGCCCGGCGCGCCCGCGGAGGTGGTCGGCGTGATGAGTCATCTCGCGACCGCCGACTCCGACGCGGAGTTCGCGCGGCGCCAGGTCGAGCGCTTCGCCGCGGCGACGGGGCCCTTCGCCCACCTGACGCGGCACCTCGCGAACAGCGCCGCGGCGCTGCGGCTGCCGGAGGCGCGGTTTGACGCGGCGCGCTGCGGGATCGCGCTCTACGGGCTCTCGCCGTTCGGCACCGATCCCGCCGACGACGGGCTCGAGCCGGCGCTCTCGTGGACGAGCCATCTCGCCCAGGTGAAGCGGCTCGAGGCCGGCGAGACGACCGGCTACGGCCGCCGCTTCGAGGGGCCGGCCTGGATCGGGATCGTGCCGGTCGGCTACGCGGACGGCTTCCGGCGCGACCTGACCGGAACCGAGATCCGCGTCGCCGGAGAGCTGCGGCGCGTCGTCGGCGTCGTCTCGATGGACGCCCTCGCCGTCGAGCTCGACCGAGAGCTGCCGGTCGGAACGCCGGTGACGCTGGTCGGGCACGGTGTCCTCGCCGAGTCGCACGCACGTGTCGCGGGCACGATCACCTACGAGCTCGTGACGCGGATCGAGTCGGGGCCGGCCCGCGCGCGGAGGACCGTGATCGATGGGTGACGGGCTGGCCGGGCGCCGCGCCGCGCTCCAGGACGCGCGTGCGGCCGAGCTGGCCGAGCGTGTGGGCGACCTCCTCGCGGGCGTGACCGCCGAGCGCGCGCTCGACGTCGGGACCGGAGCGGGAGCACTCGCGATCTTGCTCGCCTCGGTGGCCCGCGAGGTCGTCGCCGTCGATCTTGCGCCGGAGCTCCTCGCCGAGGCGCGCAAGCGCGTACCGGCCAACGTCGAGGTGCTGGAGGCCGACGCGATGCGACTGCCGTTCGCCGACGGCGCCTTCGACCTGACGGGCACGCTGCGCACGCTCCACCACGTCGCCCGCCCGGAGCTGGCGCTCGCCGAGCTCGCGCGCGTCACCGCTCCCGGCGGGACGCTCCTCGTCGTCGACCAGATCGCCCCGCTCGACCCGCTGGCCGCCGCCGACCTGAACCGCTTCGAGCGCGCCCGCGATGCCTCGACGAGCCGGATCCTCGCGGACGTCGACTTCCGCTCGCTCTTCGACGCGAACGGCCTCGTCCTTCGCCGGGTCGAGTTCCAGCACGAGCTGCGGGAACTGGAGCCGTACCTCGACCTCGCCGGCTGCGAGGGAGAGGCCCGCGACCGCGCCCGCGCACTCGCCCCGCCGGACTACACCGCCGCGCTCGCCTGGTACCGGCTCGAAAGACCGTCCAGGTAACAGACTGTTACTTGGGATTCAGGCGCGCGATCAGGCCCGGCGCCAGGGTTTGCGCCCACGCGGCCGGGCGGTACCAGCGAGGGACGTAGATCTCGGCGCGGTCATGGTCGATCGCGCCGAGCACGCGCTCCGCGACGAGCGCGGGCTCGGCGACGAGCCTCCCGGCGAGCCCGCGGAAGCGGCCGCGCTGCGGGAACCCCTCGGTCTCGACGAAGCCGGGATTGACGGTGTGCACGGAGATCCCGCGCGGGCGCAGCTCGCGGGCCGTCGAGCGCGAGAACGCGAGCTGAGCGTGCTTCGACGCCGAGTACGGGCCGCCCGCGACCGTTCCGGCGACCGAGACGACGTTGACGACGTGCGACCCGCGCCCGAGGCCGGGCAGGAACGCGTTCAGGCACCACACCCCGCCGAGGTAGTTCACGCGCAGCACTGCCTCGATCCGCTCCGGGTCGCCGCCGACGAAGTCGGTCCTCGCCGCGATCCCGGCGTTGTTCACGAGCACGTCCACGCGCGGATGGCGGGCGAGGACGCGCGCGGCGACGCCCTCGACCGCGGCCCGGTCGCCGACGTCGCAGACCTCGAACTCCCCGCCGAGCTCCTCCGCGAGCGCGCGCAGGCGCTCCTCGCGGCGGGCGAGCAGCACGCACGTGGTCCCGCGCGCCGCGAGCGCCCGCGCGATCGCCTCGCCGATGCCGCTCGAGGCGCCGGTGACGACCGCTACTTGCGACACACGCGAACGGTCCGAGCGGCGGTAGCGCTCGCGCCGGTCCTGTCGACGACGACCGCGTGGAGGCGGTGCTCGCCCCGCTTCGCGTCCTTCGTCTTCCAGTCGACAGCGTAGATCCCGCCCGGCCCCTTTCTGTCGACGCCGATCGTGCTCCGGCCGTCGAGGAACCGCACCTCGCGGATCTTCGTCGTTGCGCTGGCGGCGACCACGAGGCGCGTCCTCTTGCCGACGCAACCCGGCTCGGGGAGGATCCAGGTGACGGCCGGCCCCTTGACGACGGTGAGCTCGACCCGGGCGTAGGCGGTGTTCGGCATGATGTCGGCGCCGACGGTGTTCACGTTCTTCGACTCCTGGTAGTCGGATGCGATCACGAGCGCGCGGGTCTTGCCCGGCTTGAGCGCCGGCGCGCCGGCCGGGAGCGGGAAGAGCGCGAAGCCGGTGAACGGGTCGTAGGCCGCGGCGCCGACCAGAACCTTCTTGTAGGAGAGTGCGAGCGAGAGCGGGTCGACGCCCGCGCCGAAGTCGAGCGTGCGGGCGACGATCAGCGGGTGCCCCGCGGCGACGCGCGTGGTGACCCTGCCGATCAGCGGCGGCTGGACGTCGTCGACCCACGAGTTGAGCAGGTAGCGGCCGCCGAGCGAACGGCCGGTGAACGGGTCGCGGCCCGAGTCGACCGAGACGAAGTACTCCTTCTGGAGCGGGAACTCGGCGCCCGCCGCGCCGATGTCGAGGTGCGCGTCGAAGGTCAGGTCGTTGACGTTGACCGGCGTGCCCGCATAGCCCTGCACATCGTTCTCGTCGAGCGAGCCGAGGAACCACGGGTCGATCAGCGAGCCCGGGGTGGAGGCGAGGATCGAGACGCCGACGTTCGCGACGTTCCGGTCGACGTGCGTGACGTAGACGTGCTCCGCGCCCGCCTCGTCCATCGCGGGCCCGGTGTAGGTCGGCGGCGGCCCGAACGGCTCGCTCGGGCAGCAGTAGACGCTCGCGCGGGAGGCGCCCAGGCGGGTGTCGCCGGTCTGGATCCGCTTCAGCTCGACCGGCCCCGAGAGCGCGAGCCCCGGCCGCGTGACGAGGAACGCGTACGGGATCCGCCGCTCGATCGCCCCCTGGCGTAGGACGATGAAGCCGTAGTCCTGGCCCGCGCCCGCGTCGGCGCCCGCACGCAGGATCACCGGCAGCGTCGCGGTGCCGCCGGGGGCGAGGTCGACGGTCGACTGGATGCTGATCGTGGCGCCCGGCGTCGCCGACTGCGGCCGGAGCTCGACCTGCCACGTGCCGGCGCCGCCGCCCGCGTCGTCGATCGTGACGAGCTTCGAGCGGCTGACGTAGCCGCGGTGGACGTCGACGTCGTCGAACGAGAGGCTGACCGGGTCGAAGAAGACGCGCGGGTCGTCGGCGGCCGCGACGTTCGCGAGCCCGCCGCCCTCGAGCAGCACCGGCGCCTCGACCGTCCGCGCCGTGTCAGCCCAGGCCGGCCCCGCGGTCGAGACGAGAGCCGACTTGATCTGCGGCGCGCTCCAGCCCGGGTGGCGCTGGACGAGCAGCGCGGCGGCGCCCGCGACGTGCGGGGTCGCCATGCTCGTGCCGTCGAAGACCGAGAACACGGAGCCCGTCTCCGCCGGAGGAGTCGACGAGAGGATCTGCCCACCGGGCGCCGCGATGTCGGGTTTCAGCTGGTGGCCGAAGCCGGTCGGGCCGGCGGAGGAGAAGCTCGTGAGGATTCCGCTGCGGCCGGTGACGATCTCCTCGATCGAGCTCGACACGCGGAAGGTCGTGCGGCCGCCCGTGCCGGCGATGAACGCGCGGAGCCGCGAGCCGTCGAGATCGCCGATCATCCCGATCGGGATCCGCGCGAGGATCGGCACCGGGTTCGGCTCGCCCGGGCGGTTGTCGACGAGCACGAGGCCGATCGCTCCCGCCCGGCGCGCACGCTCCGACTTCGAGAAGAAGGTGCACGAGCCGCGCGAGGCGAGCGCGACGACACCGTCGAGCGAGTGCCGCGGCAGCGGGTCCCCGCCGGTGTTCGGGCTCCCCAGTCCGCAGAGGTGCCGGTCGACGGGGTTGCCGTCCGTGCCGAGCACCGTCCCGACGTCGACGAGCGTCTTGTCCGAGTCCGCCCACGAGGCGGGGGGCTTGCGGCGCCCGTCGCTCTCGAACGGGAGCGAGCGCAGTGTGGCCGGCGCGCCCGCGGCGGTGAGCCCGAACGAGGGGGAGAAGACGTGCGAGTTGGAGACGGCGGCGACGGAGATCGCGTCCGGGGCGGTGCCGGGCGAGCCGACTGAGCCGAGCCCGAACTCGTCGCGGTCGTTGCCGGCTGCGATCACCGGGACGACGCCCGCGGCGACGACGTTGTGGACGACCTCGACGAGCGCGTCGTTCGCCGGCTCGGTCTGGGCGCCGCCCCCGGAGAAGTTGATCACGTTCATCCCGTCCGCGACCGCAGCCTCGAACGCGGCCGCGATCTCCGGCGTGTTGCCGACGTGGCCGACCGGGGTCGGCACGGTGAAGACGCGGTAGTTCCCGATCCACGCACGCGGTGCGACGCCCGAGAGCCCTGCGACCGCCGGATGCGTCTTCTCGGCCGGAGCGTTCGTGCCCGCGTCGCCGGCCGCGATCCCCGAGACGTGCGTGCCGTGCGGCTCCGTCCGGTCGAACGCGAGCCGGCCGGCGCGGTCGGAGCCGGGGCCCGGGAAGCTGCGCGCGACGATCACCTTCGGGCTCGTCCACCTGAGCCCGCCCTTCGGGAACCCGGGCGGGTAGGAGTAGCCCGTCGGGTCGAGGAACGGGCTGTGGACGTCGACGCCGGTGTCGACGACGCCGATCTTGATCCCGTCCCCGCGCGACCCCGTCGCCGCGGTGAGCGCGGTCGCGCCGATGATCGAAGGACTGTCGTTGAGCGTCGCCGCGTAGCGCACGCTCGGGTAGACCTTCGTGACGAAGCCCATCGCCGTCAGCTTCGGCAGCGCCTTGACCGGCAGGTCGACCGAGAGGCCGTCGAGCACGATCCGGTAGCGGTGCGTCACCCGTGCGGACGGGATCTCGCGGTGGAGCACGGCGGCTGCGGCACGCTGGGCCTGCGCGAGGCGCGCGAGGTAGGCGCGCGACGTCGCGCTGCGGACGTTCAGCCGCTCGGCGGCGCTCAGCGAGAGCGGGCGGAGATCCTGCGCGGCGGCGAGCGGCGGCAGCGAGAGCCGGGCGATCACCGTCACGCGGCCGCGGCTGTGGCCGGCCGGTATCCGTACGACTCCGGCGCGGACTCGCGGCAGGGTGACGTCCCCGAAGTTCCGGTTGATCGGCCGGAAGGAGGCGCTCGCAGCAGAGGCGGACAGGAGCGCCGCCAGCAGCGTGAGAAGGACGAGTGGGCGGCGCAACGCCTCCCCAGAGTATCGGAAGGCGGAGTAGACTCGCCCGCCGTGGCCAGGCCATTTGCAGGAAAGCGGGCACTCGTGCTCGGCGTCGCGAACAAGCGCTCGATCGCGTGGGCGATCGCGAAGCGCCTGCACGCCGGCGGCGCGGAGCTCGCGTTCACCTTCCAGGGCGAGCGGATCGAGAAGTCCGTGCGGGATCTCGCCGCCACCGTCGACGCGAAGCTCGTGACCGAGTGCGACGTGCGCTCCGACGACGACGTCGCGCGGGTCTTCTCCGAGGTCGCCGACGCGTTCGGCGGGAAGCTCGACATCCTCGTCCACTCCGTGGCCTACGCGGCCGCCGAGGATCTCGAAGGCAGGTTCACGGACACGCCGCGCGACCGCTTCTGGATGGCGCTCGACGTCAGCGCCTACTCGCTCGTCGCGTGCGCGAGGGCCGCGGAGCCGCTGCTGGAGGCTGCCGGCGGCGGCTCGATCGTGACGATGACCTACCTCGGCGGGGAGCGCGCGGTGCCGCACTACAACGTGATGGGCGTGGCGAAGGCGACGCTCGACTCGTCCGTGAAGTACCTCGCCTGGGAACTCGGCGAGAAGGGCATCCGCGTCAACGCGATCTCCGCCGGCCCCGTGCGGACGCTCGCCGCCCGCTCGATCGCGGGCTTCCCGACGATGGAGGCGATCGTCGAGGAGCGCGCGCCGCTCCACCGTCACGTCGACGCCGACGACGTGGGCGGAGCGGCGGCCTATCTCCTCTCGGACGACGCGAAGAACGTCACGGGCACGACGCTGTACGTCGACAGCGGGTACCACGCAATGGGCATGTAGGTCCTCTAGGAGAAGGGCTTCGCCACCATGTCGACGATGACGATCAGCAGCAACGCGAC
>DAISLG010000011.1:19984-22049 GCA_036820565.1 Gaiellaceae bacterium
ATCGCGACGGCGAGGACGACCGCAAGGATGCCGGCCGTCAGGGGCGCCGACGTGCGGCGCTCTGCCGGGGTGCTCGCAAGGGTTTCCATCCGGCGATTGAATCGTGATCGTCGGGCGAGTTCAAGCCTCGCTCGTACATCGTGATCGGCCCGTCGCGCGCGAGCACGCGGTAGCCGGGGAGCCGCAGCCGGCCGCCGCGGTGCACGGCGACGTAGCGGACACCCAGCCGCCGCAGGAGCTCGGGCGAGAGCTGGTCGCGGAGCCGCCTCGCGGTCGCGTCGTCCGTCGCGGTCGCAAGCGTGGAGTACCCGAGCGGTCGCTGGCGCGGCGCCTGCATGTCGTAGTACAGGTAGACGCTCCCGAGATGGACGTCGGGGAGGTAGACGGGCAGCTCGAGCAGCCGGCCCGGCGGCGCGCCGCGCAGCGCCGCGTACGCGCGGTTCCCCTCGTCGGCCGCCGACGCGCCGTAGAGCGGCACGTGCAGGTCGAGCGCGACGAGCACGAGCGCGAGCGGGGCGAGGCGCCGCCGGTCCTGGAGGGCGTAGGCGACGAGAGCCGCGAGGCAGAGGCACGCGATGGGCATCAGCCGCTCGGGAACGCGGGGGAAACCGAAGCCCGGCACGTGACGCCACAGCCAGGCGTAGAGCGGCAGGTTGGTTCCGAGCGACAGCAGGACCGGCGCAGCCGCCCCGGCCGCCAGGACGACCGCGAGCCCCCGGCGCCCGACCGCGGTGAGGCCGGCGAGGGCGAGGAGGGGCGTGGCCCAGCCCAGGAAGACGAACGTCTCCGCGGTCTCGCCCTTGTGCCGGGAGACGAGGTCGGACCACTCGGCGGAGTAGCGGGCCACCTCGCGCAAGGAGCGCCCTCCCGCCTGGAGCGAGCCGGCGATCACCGCGTGGTCGACGAACAGGCCGGCGGCCACGGCGAGCGCTGCCGCGGGCAGCGCCTGCCGTATCCGTCCGCGCGCCGCCGCGTAGGCGAGGACGAACGGGATCGCGCCGAGCGCGAGGTGCACCTGCCCCGAGAGCGGAATCGAGGCGAGCGCGGCGGCCGCGACCACCGGGCGCCGCCGCTCGAGCGCCCAGAGCGACAGCGGCAGCAGCATCGAGATCGGCCCGAGCAGGTGCCCGGTGCTCTGCTCGACCCGGTACGGCGCGAGCGCGAAGGCGAGGCCGCCGACGAGCGCCGGTCCGCGGGCGAGCCCGAGCGCGCGCAGCCACGTGCACGCGAGCCCGCCCGCACCGAGGTAGCTCAGCAGCACGAACAGGTTCCACGCGACGACCGTGCCGAAGAGCGCGTGCAGCGGCCAGTACGGCAGCCCGAACGGCCAGCCGCCGAGGTTCGGTCGCGGGGCGCTCTCGGGCCGGAACGAGTACGGGTCGCGCCACGGCGCGCCCCCTTGCCCGAGCTGATGGCCGACGAGCCAGAAGCGATACCCGGTCTGGAGATGGTCGCCCGGTGCCGCCTCGCCGTAGCCGGGCGCGCCGCCGGCGAGGAAGGACGTGCGCGCGTCGCGAACCGCCGGCCACGTCGCGAGCACGCCCGCGGCGAGGTAGAGCGCGCAGGCGAGGGCTACAAAGCCCGAGCGGCCGCGAGCAGCTCGTCGAAGTCCGGGACGGCTGAGGTGTCGTACAGCCACGCGCCGCGGACCGTACCGTGCGGGTCGACGAGGAACGCCGACCGTTCGGCCACGTCCGCGTGCCCGCGGAAGTCGCGGGCGACGCCGAAGCCGCGGACGGCCTCGGCGTTCCAGTCGGAGAGCAGCCCGAAGCTCAGGTCGAGCGCCTGCATCCAGGCGATGTGCGTCCAGGGCGAGTCGCGCGAGACGCCCAGCGGCCGCACGCCGGCCTCCTCGAACTCCGCGCTCCTGTCACGCAGGAGCTCCAGCTCGCTCGTTCAGGTCGAGGACCAGTCGAACAGATAGAAGAGGAAGAGCACGGCGCCGTCCTCGACGATCTCCGCGATCGTGTGCCGCTGGTGCGGCGCCATCCAGACCGTGGCTCGTGGAATCGGGTCGCCGACGGTCAGCATCCCGGGACCCTATCCGGCGTTCGCGGAGTAGAAG
>DAISLG010000012.1:0-21335 GCA_036820565.1 Gaiellaceae bacterium
GTGCCCCAGATGCGGACGTCGTCCTCCTCGTGGACGGTCGCCTCGCCCGCGCCGGTGAGCTCGTCGAGCACCGTCGCCGCCGCCTTGCGCCGCCAGCCGAGCGCCGCTGCGAGGTCGGCCGCGGAGAGCTCGCGCGCGCTCGCGAGCACGGTGCTGGCGAGGATGCGACGGGCCTCCTCCGGGGGAGGAACCGTGCGCAGCGCGCTGCGCCAGCGCCGCTCGAGCAGGTCGACCTGGAGCGCTGCCCAGCCCTGCTCCTGGGGGACAACGCGGACGTTCGTCAGGACGAGGTCGTGCTGCAATGCATTGACCGCGGCGTTCACGCGCTTCGCCTCGGCGCCGAGCAGCCTGCGCAGCTCGGGGCCGGTCAGCGGGCCCTGCTCGCGCACGACCTCGACGATCTCGCGCTGGAGCTCGACCGGCTCCACGTCCCCACGCGCCGCCACGAGGGCCGGCAAGAGGCGCGGCGCCACGAGCGACGCGGACCGCGCGAGGTGCTTCCCCCCGGCCGCCAGCTTCCGGGCGGGTAGCTCGTCCTTCCACGTCCACACGTCCTCCATGCCGGGCGACCAGGCCACGTAGGTGCCCGCGGCGTCCCGGATCGAGGTGGGCGCCCCATGCCCGGCGACCGCCTCCCAGAGCGAGGGCAGGACGAGATCCGCCTTGCCGAAGAGCAGGGCGAGGCCGACGCGGTCGACCCAGGCCGCCGCCTCCTCGATCGTCTTCACCCGAGCCACTTGGGGGACTGTAGTCCCGGTAGGCTCATCCTCCCGATGGCCGACGTCAGCCCGTTTCGCGCGCTCCGGTACGACGAGGCGAAGGCCGGACCGCTCGCCGATCTGGTTGCGCCGCCCTACGACGTGATCTCGCCGGAGCAGCGCGCCGAGCTCGCTGCCCGGAGCCCGTACAACGTCGTCCACCTGACGTTGCCGGAGTCGGAGGCCGAGGCCGCACGCGCGATCGCGGAGTGGCGCCGCGAGGGCGTGCTGCGCGAGGACGAACCGGCTACGTGGGCGCTCACCCAGGACTACGTCGGCCCCGACGACGTTGCCCGCACGCGTACGGGACTCGTTGCCTCGCTTCGCGTCGAGCCGTACCGGACGCACACGGTGCTGCCGCACGAGCGCACCCATCGCGGCCCGAGGGAGGGGCGGCAGCGCCTGCTCGAGGCCGTCGGCGTCCAGCTCGAGCCGATCTTCCTGCTCTACGACGGGCCCGCCGTGACGGTGCCCGACGCACCGCCGGAGCTGGCGGTCGAGGGCGCGCGGCTCTGGCGGCTCGGCGACGTGCCGATCGACCTCTCCGGGACGCAGCTGCTGATCGCAGATGGCCACCATCGCTACGAGACGGCGGTCTGGTTCGCGGAGCGCGGCGGCAGCGCGCAGATGCCCGTCGTCCTCGTTCCCACGTCCGACCCGGGGCTGACGATCTTCCCGACCCACCGGATCGTCGAGCGCCTCGCAAAGCCTCCAAGCAACAGTCTGTTGCAGGGAATGGAGCGGCCCGAGGGCGAGCTCCCGGGCCTCGTCCTCTACCGCGCCGGCGAGTTCTTCCTCGTCGAGGGCGACGACGAGCTCGACGTCCAGCTGGTCGAGCGTTTCGCGCCGGAGGGAGTGACGTATACCCCGGACCTGGACGAGGCGATCGCCCGCGTCGACGCAGGCGCCGCCGAGGCGGCGTTCCTCGTGCGCGCGCCGTCGATCGAGCAGGTGTTCGAGCTCGCGCGGCGCGGCGAGGTGATGCCGCAGAAGACGACCTACTTCTTCCCGAAGCTCCTGTCGGGGCTGCTGTTCCACCCGGCATGACCGACTGGCTCGCGGTCTGCCGGGAGGCTGTCGAGGACGTGCGGCGCGTGCTCGATGAGATGCCGCTCCAGGCCGACCGCTCGCGTGTGCTCGCGCGAGGCGAGGGCGGGGACGACACGACCGCGATCGACGCCGCCGCGGAGGCGTCGATCCTCGGCCACTTCGAGGGGCTCGACGTGACCGTCGTCTCGGAGGAGGCCGGCGAGCGCGGCGACGGTCGCTTCCGCGTGGTCGTCGATCCGATCGACGGCTCCCTGAACGCCAAGCGCGGCATCCCGTTCTTCTCGCTCTCGATCGCGGTCGCCGACGGCCCGTCGATGGGCGACGTCTTCTTCGGGTACGTCTACGACTTCGGTGCAGGCGAGGAGTGGACGGCCCGGCGCGGCGAGGGCGCGTTCCTGAACGGTGAGCGGCTCGGCGCCGAGCGGCCGCACGAGCAGATCGAGATCCTTTCGTTCGAGGCGACGCTGACGTCGCTCGTCGCGGAGAAGGCGGGCGCGATGGTCGGCGTCGCCGAGCGCCTGCGGATCATGGGCTCGCTCGCGATCACGCTCTGCCACTTCGCCGCCGGGCGGGTCGACGCCGTCTGCTCGCTCAAGGCGGCGCGCTCGGTGGACATCGCCGCGGCCCAGCTGCTCGTACGCGAGCTCGGGCTGGCGATCGACCTGCCGGAGGCGCCGCCCTTCGCAGCCGCGCCGCTCGACCTCGTCGGACGGTCCCGCGTGGTCGCGGCCGCGACCCCGGAGCTGTGTGCCCGCCTCTTCGACGCGCTCCGTTGATCCGATGACGCGCGTCAAGCTCTCGAGCGCCGACCGCGAGCTCTTCCCCGGCGAGGGGATCACGAAGGGCGACCTCTTCGACTACTACGGCGAGGTCGCGCCGGCGATCCTGCCGCACCTGCGCAACCGCCCGTTCACGATGAAGCGCTGGCGGGAAGGGATCGGGGGCGACACCTTCTTCCAGAAGCAGGCGCCGAAAGGGATGCCGTCCTGGATCCCGACGCGGCAGTTCCGGACGTGGCCGCGCGAGGGCGGCTCGCGACTCGTCGACTTCCCGCTCGTGAACGACAGGGACGCCCTGCTCTGGATGGTGCAGATGCACTGCGTCGACATGAATGCCTGGTACTCGCGCGTCGACAAGCCCGATCGCCCCGACTTCGTCCTCTTCGACCTCGACCCGCCCGACGAGGAGGGCGGCTTTGCGATGGCGATCGAGGTCGCGCACCTGATCCGGGCGCTCCTCGACGAGCTCGGGCTGCCCGGCTACGTGAAGACGAGCGGCGCCGACGGGATCCACGTCGTCGCCCCGATCACGAGGCGCTCGACCTTCGAGGACACCTACGAGTTCGCCGAGCTCGCCTCGCGGCTGCTGGAGGCGCGCCACCCGGGCCTCGTGACGACGGAGTGGCTGAAGCGCAAGCGCCGTGGCGTCCTCGTCGACCACCGCCAGAACGGCCACGGCAAGACGATCGCCTCCGTCTATTCCGTGCGGCCGAAGCCGGGTGCGCCCGTCTCGACGCCGCTCCGCTGGGAGGAGCTCACCGACGAGGTGCGGCCGCGGGACTTCACGATGGCCCGCGCGCTCGAGCGCGTCGCCGAGCACGGCGACCTCTTCGCCCCGGTGCTGGAGGCGCCGAAGCCGCTCGCGCCGGCGCTGCGCGCACTACGCCGTTGCTAGGCTCGAGTGCGATGCGCGACCAGATCTTCGCCGCTCTCGCAAACGTGATCGATCCCGAGCTGCGCAAGCCCGTGACCGAGCTCGACATGGTCCGCTCGATCGAGATCGACGGCGGCGACGTCGTCGTCACGATCGCGCTCACCGTCGCCGGCTGCCCGCTCCGCTCGAGCTTCGAGGAGCAGGTGCGCACGCACGTCGGACCGATCGCCGGGGTGACGAGCGTGCGCCTCGCGTTCGACGTGATGAGCCCCGACGAGCGCGCCGCGCTGACGACGAAGCTCCGCGGCGGCGTCGAGCAGCGGACGAAGGGGATCTCGATCGACCGCTCGACGCGCGTGCTCGCCGTCGCGAGCGGCAAGGGCGGCGTCGGCAAGTCGTCCCTCACCGTCAACCTCGCCGCGGCGTTCCACGCGCTCGGCCACCGCACGGGCGTCCTCGACGCAGACGTCTACGGGCACTCGATCCCGCACATGCTCGGGATCCATCAGCGCCCGGTGCTCGTCGACAGGATGATGATCCCGCCGGTCAAGGACGGGCTCAAGCTGATGTCGATCGGCTTCTTCCTCGACTCGAACGAGCCGGTGATGTGGCGCGGCCCGATGCTCCACCGCGCGCTCGAGCAGTTCCTCTCGGACGTGCACTGGGGCGAGCTCGACATCCTGCTCGTGGACATGCCGCCCGGCACCGGGGACGTCGCGATCTCGCTCGGCCAGCTGCTTCCGCGGGCGGAGGCGCTCGTCGTCACGACGCCGCAGCCGCTCGCGCAGGAGGTGGCGATCCGGGCGGCGATCATGGCGCAGAAGACGAACATGCGCCTGATCGGCGCGATCGAGAACATGACCTCGGACGTCTTCGGCTCGGGCGGGGGGCAGGCGCTCGCCGAGCGGCTGGGCGTCCCGCTGCTCGGCACGGTGCCGCTCGACGCCCGCATCCGCGAGCAGGGCGACCTCGGCACCCCGCTCGTCGCGGCCGATCCCGGCTCCCCCGCGTCTCTGGCGATCGTCGAGATCGCGGAGGCGATCGACGCCACGCGCCGGGAAGCTGGGATCGGCATCACGAAGCCGTTGCCCGTTCTCTCCTGAGCGTGACCGCGGCGGCCTTCTTCGATCTCGACCGGACGCTGATCCGGCGATCGAGCGCGCTCGCGCTCGCCGGGTCGTTCCGGGCCCGCGGGCTGATCGGCCGCGGCCAGCTCGCGAAGGCGGCGGCGTGGCAGATCCTGTTCGCCGCGCGCGGGGCGAACGCGGCGGCCGTCCGGCGCGCCGCCGAGGACGGGATGATGCTGCTGAAGGGATTCACCGTCGCCGAGATGCAGGAGGTCGTGGGCGAGGCGCTCGAGCCGGTGCTGAAGCCGCTCGTCTACGCGGAGCCGCTCAACCTCGTTGCCCGCCACCGCGAGCGCGGCGAGTCCGTCTACATCGTCTCGGCCGCGCTCCACGAGATCGTCGACCCGCTCGCAGCCGAGCTCGGTTTCGACGGCGCGATCGGCTCGACCTGCGAGATCGTGGACGGCACCTACACGGGCCGCTCGCTGCGCGCGTGCCACGGCGAGGGCAAGGCGGCGGCGGTGCGCGAGCTCGCCGCCGCGGAGGGGATCGACCTCGCCGCCTCGACTGCGTACTCGGACAGCCACACCGACCTGCCGTTCCTCGAGGCCGTCGGTCACCCGGTCGCGGTCAACCCCGACGCGAAGCTGCGCCGCATCGCCCGCGACCGTGGCTGGGAGACGCTCGAGTTCTCGGAGCTCCTCGTCCCGCACGTCCCGAAGGCCGTGCCCGGCGCGCTCCTCGGGCTGCCGTTCGTCCTCGGCGTCTGGGCCGGAGCTGCTCCCCGTCGACGAGGTCTCATCCCGGGACGAGCTCCCAAGCGTGCAGCCTGAGGACGTCGCCCCGCGCCTCGCCGCGCTCGGCTTCGGCGTCGAGGACGCGCAGACGCTCGCCGACCATTTCGTCGACGCGGAGGAACGAGGCAAGCGCGGCCACGGGTTCTCGCGCGTCGAGTGGCTCGAGACGCTGCCCGACCTCGAGCCGGGCGCGCGGCCGGAGCGGGTCGTCTCGGCGCCCGGGTACGAGCAGTGGCACGGCCGCGGCGCGCTCGGCTACCTCACGCTCGCGGCGATCTGCGATGCCCAGCTCGCCGATCCGCCGGACCGCGCTCGGATCGTCGCCGCGTCGAAGTGCTTTCCGACCGGAATGCTCGGCTACTGGACGCGCCGGCTCGCCGAGGGCGGGCTCGTCGCCGCGCTGACCGCGACCTCGCCGGCGCGGCTCGGCCATCCCGACGGCGGCCCGAAGCTCGCCGGGACGAACCCGCTCTCGATCGCGATCCCGAGCTCGGAGGAGAAGCCCATCGTCGTGGACGTCTCGATGGGCAGGGTCACCTACGGCGATGTGCTCGCCGGCCTCGCCCCGGAAGACGACCTCGTCCCCTTCGGCGGCGAGCACGCCCACAAGGCGTTCGCACTGGCGCTGGGGCTGCAGCTGCTGGTCGACTCCCTCGTGCCGGAGCCGTTCGGCGCGGTGCTGCTCGTGGCGCGCCCCGAGGCGGACCCGGTTCCCGCTCTACGCCGTGCAGCGGCGGGCGTCCGTCTCCCCGGCGACGGCGCCGAGTAACAGACTGTTACTGGGGAAAGATCTCGGTGAACCGTGGGTCGTCGCGGAGAGGGTCGAGGTCGCTGTCGCCCGCGACCGCCTTCGCCGACGCGTCACGGTCGAGCTCCGCCGCTCGGCGGAGATGCTCCAGCGCGCGGTCGTTGTCGCCCGCCATCACCTCGAAGCAGGCGGCGTTGAAGGGGCCCTGCCACGCGTCCGGGTGCTCCGTCAGTGCCGTCTCCAGCTGCTTCCGCCCCTCCTCGACCCGGCCGGTTCGGAGATAGCCGAACGCGGCGAAGACCGATTCCCACGCGGACGGCTCGAAGACGACACCTCGCTTCGCGCCGACCGCGAGTACCGCGGTGTCGTCCTCCGCCGCCAGTGCGGAGCGGAGGGTGCCCGGGCGGACGAAGACGAACGTCCCGGCGGGCGCGTCGACCTCGTCGCGGTCGAGCGCGAAGGTGGCGCGGCCGCGTAGCACGAGGTAGAGCTCCTCGTGGTTGTCGGCCTCGCGGTGCTCCTCGACGACCCGGTCGCCGGCCTTCGCGGCGGTGTACGCGTTCGTCCCGAAGGCCCGGATGTCGAAATGCCGCCGTACCGGGCGCCAGCTCAGCCCCTCCTCGCCGACGGGAAAGGCGTCGAGCTCGTCGAGCCGGGCGATCTCGTATCCGCTCAACGTGACCTCAGCTCCTCGAGCAGGACCGGGTCGATCCGCTCCGCGCCGTCGAGGCGCTCCTCGAGGTTCTCCGTCCCGGCCCAGTCGAAGAGCGCCTGCTCGAGCGTCCCCTGATAGCCGAGCCGCATCAGCCGGTCGGTCAGCTCGGCGCGCAGCTCCTCGTCGACCGGAACCCACTCGTCCTTCGGCGTCTTGCCGAAGATCGCCTGGTGCATCCCGTAGAGCCGCGCGAGCTCGGCGACCGGACGCTCGTGGTCGTCGACGCGGAGGTCGACGAGCGTGTCCGAGAGGTTGCCGTAGCCCGCATCCTTCTCGACGACGAGGAGCGCGGCCGACTGCTGGCCCCGCCTGTCACCGCCCGCGGCCTGCGCGGCGGCGAGGCACTCGAGCAGGCGCTCGGCCAGCGGCCGGCCCTCGGTCCCGACGAACGTGGTCGCGAGCGCGCCGACCGTCTCCGCCGAGACGAGGATGTTCCCCTGCGCCGCGTACGACGGGCCGGTGAGCCCGCCCGCCCAGTCGTGGCACTCGCCGCCGGTGAAGCTGGCACTCCCGCCGTGCGCGTCGACGACGCCGAGCTGGCGGTGCTCGCGACCCTCGTCGCGCGCGGTCAGGTGCTCGACCACCTCCTCGGCTGTGTGGCCCTGCTGGAGCAGCGCAAGGCCCTCGAGCCCGTAGCGGGGGTTCGCGTACGCCTGCGTCGCGATTGCGCCGACCCCGGGCTCCGCCCACGGGACGACCGAGCCGACGGCGAGGAACTTCGACTGCGTGGCGACCCCCCACTGCCCGGCCTCGAGGTCGCAGGCCGCGATCGAGTACGTCGCGACGACGGGGCTAGCCATAGGTGAGCTCGGTCAGGTCGAGGTCGCGCAGCGCAGGCGTAGGGACGAGCACCGACGCGACCTCGGGCCGCGCGAGCGCCGCCCTGATCGCCTCCGGGTCGCCCGCGCGGACGACGATCGGCGTGCCGTGCTCCCACGCCTCGGCGAGGCGCGGGTCGGCCGGGTCGTCGAGCACGAGCGCGCCCTCCAGCTCCAGCTCCTCTTCGAGCGCGATCTCGGGGACGCGCCTGCCGGTCGCTCCGAACCAGCGCTCCCTCACAGCGTCAGCGTCTCCCCCGGGCTCGGCTCGAGCACCTCGACGTCGGTCAGCTCGCGCAGGGCCGATGGCGTGCCGACGAGCAACGGCCACGTCCCGTAATGGCTCGGCACGCAGCGCTTCACGCCGATCAACTCGAGCGCGACGGCGGCCTCGCGCGGCCCCATCGTGTACCGGTCGCCGATCGGGATCACCGCGATGTCGGGCCGGTAGATCCGGCCGATCAGCTGCATGTCGGTGAAGACGCACGTGTCGCCGGCGAAGTAGAGCTTGAAGCCGTTCTCGAGCTCGATCACGAGCCCGCAGGACTCGCCGAGGTACTCGCCGTCGTCGGCACTCGACGAGTGGCGCGCGTCGGTCAACGTGAACCTGATCCCGTCGAGCTCGCACGACCCGCCCTTGTTGATGTCGGTCACGTCTGCCTCGACGCCCTGCCTGCCGAGCCAGCGGGCGAGCTCGACCTGGGCGACGACCTGCGGCGCGTGCTTCGCGATCAGCTCGATCGTGTCGCCGACGTGGTCGGAGTGGCCGTGCGTCACCGCGATGATGTCGATCCGCTCGGGCGCCTTCTCCGCCTCCGGGGTCTTCGGGTTGCCGGACAGGAACGGGTCGACGTAGATCCGCTTGCCGCCGGGCGAGTCGATCCTGAACGCGGCGTGACCGAGCCAGGTCAGCTGTACGTCTGCCATCCACCGTCCTCTCGCTGGGGAAAATCCGAGACTAACGCAGGAGCGCCGGACCGAGCGGCGAACCTTCGTGCATGCGCTACCGCACCCTCTCGGCTGCGCTCGTCGCGGGCGCCGCCGCCGCCGACTCGTCGCACCACGGCCAGCTCGCGTTCTACCTCCTCTTCGCCGCCGTCCCGGTCGTCGCCGCAGCGGCGCTCGCCTCCTTCGACCGCTATCTCGCCGACTCGTCGCGCTCGCTCCAGGCGCTCCTCTGGGGGCCGATCCTCTTCCTGGTCGTGATCGCGGCCGCCGTCCGGCTCGCACTGCCCCAGCTCGGCGCCTCCGCCGTCACCGCCGCGGTCGGCCTCTTCGCACTGAAGGGGATCGTCGCGGCGATCGCCTCCCTAGAAGGGGAGGCTCCGCGCAGCGTGCTTCGCTAGGCCGGTCAGCGGGCTGACGAGGACGAACGACCCCACCGTCACGAGCAGCGACAGGAAGACCGCGACGCCGAGCGCGAGCTCGCGGGGGGGCGACCCGCCGATCGGAGCGAGCTGGAGCTCCGCGGCCGAGCGGAAGAACATCGAGCGGATCACCGCGAGGTAGTAGTAGAGGCTGACCGCGGTCGCCGCCACGCCGACCACGATCAGCCACGTCCAGCCGTGCTTGTATGCGGCGGCAAACGCGAGGAACTTGCCCCAGAACGCGCCGCCCGGCGGCAGGCCGGCGAAGCCGAACATGAACGTCGCCATCGCGACCCCGAAGAACGGCCGCTCCCAGCCGAAGCCGGCGAGGTTGTCGAGCGTCACGGGCGCGCCGAGCTCTCGCTCCCGCGCGGCGACGACGGCGAAGGCGCCGAGCGACATCGCGCAGTACGGGATCAGGTAGTAGAGCAGCGCGCGGCCGCCGAACTCGTTCGCGGCGGCGATCGGGATCAGCATGAAGCCGGCGTGCGAGATCGACGAGTACGCGAGCAGTCGCTTCACGTTCCGCTGTGCGAGCGCGGCGAGGTTGCCGACGGCGAGGGAGATGCAGGCGATCGCCGCGAGCGCGACCGACCAGAGGTGCTCGTCCTGCGGGAACGCCGTGACGAGGATCCGCAGCGTCACCACGAGCGCCGCCGCCTTAGTCGCCGCGGACATGAACGCGGTCACGGGAGTCGGCGCGCCCTCGTAGGCGTCCGGCGTCCACATGTGGAACGGCGCCGCCGAGGCCTTGAACCCGAGGCCGGTGATGATCATCGCGAGGCCGATCACGAGCATCGCGTCGTCGGAGTACCCGCCCGCCGCGGTCGCGCGCGCGATCTCGGAGAAGCCGATCTCGCCCGTCGCGCCGTAGACGAGCGCCGAGCCGAACAGCAGGATCGCCGACCCGAAGCCGCCGATGATCAGGTACTTGAGCCCGGCCTCGAGCGAGCCCTCGACGTCGACGTCGATCGCGCACATCACGTAGAGGCAGATCGAGAACCACTCGAGCGAGAGGAACATCGTCATCAGGTTCCCGGCGGTGACGAAGAAGAGCATCCCGCCGCCCGCCGCCGCGAGCAGGGCGTACGACTCGGCGACGAACTCGTTGCGCGTGCGCTCGTTGTAGGCGATCAGCACCGCGATGAAGCCGGCTCCCGCGACGATCAGCTGCGCAACGGCGCCGAAGCGGTCGCGGAAGATCGCGTCGGCGATCGCACCGTGGCCGTTGGCGGAGCGCGTGTAGAGGACGACCGCGGCCGAGAAGGCGCCGGCATAGCCGAGCCCGCAGAGGACCGCCGAGAGCTGCTTGCGGATCCCCTTCGGCGCGAGCACGGCCGCCAGCAGGATCGCGCCGGCGACGCCGAGCAGCACGAGCTCCGGCGAGAGGGCGAGCCAGTCGATCGGCGGCTTGTGGATCACCGGAACTGCTCCGAGACGGCGGCCTTGCCGTCACGATGGCCGAAGGAGTGGCCGCTGACCGCCGCCGGCCAGGCCGACAGCGCGAGCAGGCACGCGAGGAGCGGCAGGACGAGCCCGAGCTCGGCGGGGCGCAGATCGGGGGCCGAGTCGGTCACCGACGAGCCGACCTCACAGTGCAGCACCGCCGAGATCAGCCGCAGCATGTACATCGCCGCGAGCACCATCGCGACCGCGCCGATCGCGGCGAAGACCCAGCCGGAGCGGAGCACCCCCGCGAGGATCAGGAACTCGCCGGCGAAGGTCGAGGAGAGCGGCACGGCGAGCGCGACGATCCCGGTCGCCAGCAGCACCGTCGCGAGCCGCGGGCGGCCGCGCGCCATCCCGCCGAGCCGGTCGAAGTCGCCGGTCGCGGTGCGCCGCTCGATCGAGCCGGCCAGCAGGAAGAGCGTCGCCGAGACGAGGCCGTGGTTCACCATCTGGAGGACGGCTCCGTCGAAGCCGAGGTCGTTCGTCGCATAGAGGCCCATCGTGATCAGCCCCATCTGCGCGAGCGACGAGTACGCGATCACGCCGCGCACGTCGGGCGCGCGGAAGGCGAGCAGCGACCCGTAGACGAGCCCGATCGTCGCGAGGATCAGGATCGGGGTGCGGAAGTCGTGCGTCGGGCCGGGGAACTTCGCGATCGCGATCCGCAGGAAGCCGTAGGCCGCCGCCTTCGAGACGACGCCCGAGAGGATCGCGGCGACCTCGGGCGAGGACTCACGGTAGGCGTCGGGCAGCCAGCCGTGGAGCGGGAAGAGGGGCGCCTTGACCGCGAAGGCGGCGACGAAGCCGAGGAAGATCCAGGTGCTGCCGCTCGTCCCCGACGAGACGAGGTCGAAGGTCCCCTGCGAGAGGCCGAAGACGACGATCGCCGCGAGCATCAGCAGCGACCCGGACATCGTGTAGATCACGAACTTGACGGTCGCGCCGAGCCGGCCGGGGCCGCCCCAGACGCCGACGAGGACGTAGAGCGGGATCAGCATCCCCTCGAAGAAGGCGTAGAAGAGGATCAGGTCCTGCGCCGTGAAGACGCCGACGAGCGCGCCGAGCACGAACAGCATCAACCCGAAATAGGCCCGCGCCCGCGTCCGCTCGGCCCAGAAGCCGTAGCCGATCGCCGCCGCGACGACGATCGCCGCCAGGCCGACGAGCCAGAGCGAGAAGCCGTACATGCCGACGTGGTACGAGCTGCCGATGTCGCCGAACCACGCGTGCCGCTGCTCGTACTGGAGCCCGGAGCGGCCGAAGTCGAAGCGGATCAGCGCCTCGATCCAGAAGCCGACCTCGGCGAGCGCGATGCCGAGCCCGAGCCCGCCCGACCAGAAGCGGCCGAGCGGAAGCGCCCAGATCAGGAGCGCCCCCGCCAGTGGCAGCGCGATCAGGATCGTGGTGAGCCAGCCGCTCACCTGACGCTCACGAAGACGACGGCAAGGATCGCGAGGGCGCTTGCGAGCGCGAGCGCGTAGTTGCGGACGTAACCGGTCTGCACCGAGGCGACGCGGCTCGATGCCTCGCGGGCGCCGAGCCCGATCCCGGCGAGCGAGCCGCCGATCAGCGGGCGCTCGACGTAGCGGCCCCACGCGCCGGCGATCCAGACCGCCGGCCTGTAGAAGAGCGCGTCGTAGAGCTCGTCGAAGTAGAACTTCTTCTCCAGCAGCTCACCGGCCTGCCACGGCGCCATCCGCTTCGCCGCGTAGATCCACCAGGCGACGCCGATCCCGGCGAGCCCGAGGACGAGCGCGAGCCCGCTCGCGAGCAACTCCTGGCCGTTCGACGCCTCGACGAGCGGGTGGGCGACCGGGTCGAGCCAGTCCGAGATCGGGTGCCAGAACGGTGCGAACTGGATCCAGCCGCCAATCGCGGCGAGCACCGCCAGCACCGCAACCGTCGCGGTCATCGTGCCGGGCCCCTCGCCGTGGCCGGAGTGGTGGTGCTCCTCGACGAACGCCGACGGCGTCCCGCGGAAGACGAGGAAGTAGAGCCGGAACGTGTAGACCCCGGTCAGGAACGTCCCGGCGAGGCCGGCCGCGAAGAGGACGTAGCCGAACGAGCCGTGGTCGAGTGCCGCCGCGAGGATCGAGTCCTTCGAGAAGAACCCGGCGAACGGGAAGACGCCGACGAGCGCGAGCGAGCCCACGAGGAACGCCCAGCGCGTCCAGGGCATCGCCTTGCCGACACCGCCCAGCTTGCGGATGTCCTGCTCCCCGGCGAGGGCGTGGATGACGAGCCCGGCCGCCAAGAAGAGCAGCGCCTTGAAGAAGGCGTGCGTGAGCAGGTGGAACATCCCGTTCGCGTAGGCGCCGAGGCCGACGCCGAGGAACATGTAGCCGATCTGCGACATCGTCGAGTACGCGATCACGCGCTTGATGTCGGTCTGGACGAGCGCGATCAGCCCGGCCATCAGGAGCGTCGCGGCGCCGAGCCCGGCGGCGAGGTCCTGCACCTTCGGCGCGAGCTCGAACAGCGGGTGGAAGCGCGCGATCAGGTAGACGCCGGCGGTCACCATCGTCGCCGCGTGGATCAGCGCGCTGACCGGCGTCGGGCCCTCCATCGCGTCCGGCAGCCAGGTGTGGAGCGGCAGCTGCGCCGATTTCGCGAGCGCGCCACCGAGCAGGCCGAGCGCGACGAGGTTCACGACCCAGTGGTTCGAGGCGAGCCCCTGCGCGCGCTCGAACGTCCTCCCGTAGTCGAGCGTGCCCGTGTGCTGGATCAGCAGGAAGAGCGAGAGCGCCATCGTCGCATCGCCGAACGCGTTCATCACGAACGCCTTCTTCGCTGCCGCGACGGCTGCGGGGCGCTGCTGGTCGAACCCGATCAGCAGGTACGAGGAGAGGCCGACCATCCCCCAGCCGGCGAGCAGGAGCAACAGGTTCCCGCCCTGCACGAGCAGGAGCATCGAGAAGACGAAGAGCGCGATGTAGGCGAAGTAGCGCCGCTCCTCCTCCTCGCCGTCCATGTAGCCGATCGAGTAGGCGATGATCAGCGATCCGACCCCGGAGACGACGAGCATCATGAAGACCGAGAGCGGGTCGACGAGGATCGTGAAGCCCGCGTGGAAGCCGCCGGCCGCGAGCCAGTCCCACGAGGTCGAGAGGTGGGAGCGGTGGTCCGGCGCGTCCCCGCGCAGGCCGACGAAGGCGACCACGGCGCCCACGAACGAGACCGCCGTCGAGAGCGTCGCGAGATAGCCCGCCGCGCGCCGCGGGATCGAGTTGCCGGCGAGCGCGATCGCGGCCGCGGCCGCGAGCGGGCTGAGCAGGCAGATCCAGGCGCCGGCGATCATCCGCGCAAACTCGTGAGCTTGTCGACGTCGAGTGCGAGCCGCCGCTTGCCCATCGCGACGATCAGGCCGAGGCCGATCACGACCTCGGAGGCGGCGACGGCCATTACGGCGAGCGCGAAGATCTGGCCCGTCTCGGTGCCGTGCTGGCGCGAGAACGCGATCAGCGCGAGGTTCGCCCCGTTCAGCATGATCTCGAGGCTGAGCAGGATCGTCAGCGGGCTGCGCCGGATCAGCACCCCGAGCGCCCCCGTCGAGAACAGGAACGCCGAGACGCCGAGGTACCAGGTGAGATCAGGCCCCCTCACGGCCCCCGTACTCCTCCCGCGCGTGCGAGCCGAGGATGACGCCGCCGATCGCGGCGATCAGCAGCACGATCGAGGTCAGCTCGAAGGCGAGCAGGTGGTCGGTGAGGAAGAGCCTGCCGATCTGCGCCGGGCTGCCGAAGGAGCGCGAGACGAGCGCCTCGTGCGAGAGCCGCCCGCCCGCCTTGAGCCCGATCACGACGATCACCTCGGCGAGGATCGCCCCCGCCGCGAGCCCCGCGCCCGCGACCTGCCACCTCGGCCCGCCCTGGAGCGGCGAGTCGGCGCGGTCGCCGAAGTAGGCGATCACGAACAGGAACATCACCATCACCGCGCCCGCGTAGACGAGCACCTGCGCCGCGGCGACGAACTCCGCCGAGAGCAGCAGGTAGAGCACGGCGAGCGCCGCGAGGTTCCCGATCAGCGCCAGCGCCGAGAAGAACGGGTTCGCGAACGTGATCACGCCGACCGCCGAGCCGACGCACGCGCAGGCGGCCACGACCCAGACGACCCAGATCAGGAAGTTCGCCACTACGACGAGCTCCGGTAGTACGGGATCGGCGTGTCGAACTCCTCGGCGGATGCGACCGGGACGCGCTTGATCGGCTCGGCGAGGAGCATGTCCTTCGTGTAGATCAGGTCGGCGCGCGAGTACTCGGAGATCTCGAAGTCGTTGCCGAGCGTGATCGCGTCGAACGGGCACGCGAGCTCGCAGTAGCCGCAGAAGATGCAGCGGCTGAGGTTGATCTCGTAGATGCGCGCGTAGCGCTCGCCGGCCGAGACGCGGTTGTCGGCGGTGTTCTCGGCGGCGACGACGCGGATGCAGTCGGCCGGGCACGCGGCGGCGCAGAGCGAGCAGCCGACGCACTTCTCCAGCCCGTTCTCGTGCTTCCACAGCCGGTGGCGTCCGCGGTAGCGCGGGTAGACCGGCCGCTTGTACTCCGGGTACTGCTGCGTGATCGGCTTCTTGAAGATCTGCCTCAGCGTGACGCCGAAGCCCTTCAACGACTGGCCCGGAACGGGGCTCAAAACGCCACCACGAAGAAGGCGGTCGCGAGCGCGTTCAGCGTCGCCACCGGGAGCAGGACCTTCCAGCCGAAGCGCATCAGCTGGTCGTAGCGCAGGCGCGGCAGCGAGGCGCGGATCCAGATGAAGACGAACAGCAGGACGAAGAGCTTGAGCATGAACCAGACGGGGCCGAGGAAGCCCCAGACCGGGAAGTGCCAGCCGCCGAAGAAGAGCGTCACGGCGACGGCCGAGAGCGTGACGAGGTTGATGTACTCGGCCATCTGGAAGAGCCCCCAGCGCATGCCGCTGTACTCGGTGTGGTACCCGGCGACGAGCTCGGTGTCGGCCTCGGGCAGATCGAACGGCGCCCGGCTCGTCTCCGCGATCCCAGCGAGGATGAAGCAGAGCAGGCCGACGAACTGTGGGACGACGAACCAGATCGTCTGCCCCTGCTTCGCGACGATGTCGACGAGCGAGAGCGACTGGCCCATGATCACGACGCCGAGGACGCTGAGCGCGAGCGAGACCTCGTACGAGACGAGCTGCGCGCAGGTGCGCATCGAGCCGAGCAGCGCGAACTTGGAGTCGGAGGCCCAGCCGCCGACGATGAAGCCGTAGATCCCGACCGAGCCGATCGCGAAGAGCAGGACGAGCGCGATCGGGACGTCGACGATCTCGCCGGTGATCCGCCAGCCGTGCACGGTCCAGCCGGGCCCGTAGGGGATCACGCTGAACGCGAGCAGCGCGGTGAACGCCGAGACGACCGGCGCGGCGATGTAGAGCGAGTTGACCGACGCGTCCGGGAAGAACGCCTCCTTGCGGACGAGCTTGACGAGGTCCGCGATCGGCTGGAGCAGGCCGAACGGGCCCGCGCGGTTCGGGCCGTAGCGGAGCTGCATCCGGCCGAGCACCTTCCGCTCGGCCCAGGTCAGGTACGCGAACGTGACGAGCACGAGGTTGATCACGACGAACGCCTTCGGGATCGTGATCCACCAGGGCTCGGTCACGGCTTCGTCACCTCCACCATGTCGCCGAGCCCGCCGGCGTGCTCGCGGGCGACGCGGGCGGTGCCGGCGCGCAGGCTCCCGCTGACGCGCGCGCGCAACTCGACCGAGGTGCCGTTCCGGCCGACGCGGACGGTGTCGCCGGTCGCGATCCCCTGCTTGCGCGCGTCGGCGGCGGCGAGCTCGATCTCGGGCTCGGGCCGCTGGAACTGGAGCTCGGCGATCCGCTCGACCGCGGGGCCGGAGAAGAGCGGCTTGTAGGTGACGAGACGCGTGCCGCGCTGACGGCGCGCGGACCGCGGCTGCTCGGCGACGAGGCCGTCCTTCTTCGGCGGCAGCAGGCCGAGGTCGCCGACGTCGGCGAACGCCATCCCGGAGAACTCCTCGAACACGGCCGGCGCGTACGGCGAGACGGTCACGCCGAAGCGCTCGGCGAGCTTCGAGATCCAGGCGAGCTCGTCGGGCACCGGCGGGATCACCGTGCGCCGCTGGCGCTGGAGCCGGCCCTCGAGGTTGACGGTCGTCCCCTCGCGCTCGAGGTAGCTCGTCGCCGGGAGGACGAGGTCGACCCAGCCGCGAAGCGGCTCCGAGAACATCCCGATCGCGATCACGGCGTCGGCGTGCTCTGCCATCGCGCGGACGTCCGGGTTCGCCGCGGCCTCGTCGCCCGAGACGATCAGCAGCGAGACGGACTCGAGCTCCGTGGCCTCGCTGTCCGCGGCGGCGCTCCAGGCGTCGGAGACGCCGCGGCCGTTGGGTGTCGCGGGCAGGTAGAAGGCGCCCCACGCGCCGAGCTGCTGGGCCTGCCAGGCGACCTCTTCCGGGTCGCAGCCGACGACGATCGTGCGCGGCCCCGGGGTCTCCGGGATCTCGGTGACGACCTGCGCCCCGTTCCGGCGAGCGGCCTTGATCCAGAGGTCGACGACCGGTGCGCGCTCGACGACGGGCTCGTCGCCGAGCACCACGATCGTCTCCGCGTCGCGAATCGACGAGAGCGGCAGCCGGTAGGCGTCGAGCGCCTCGGGCAGCTCCTCGGGCAGCACCGCCGAGTGCGCCCCGAGCCCCTGGCGCAGGAGCTTGCCGAGCGCGTAGGCCTGCTCGATCGACTCCGAGCCCGAGAGCGCGGTGACGATCCGCGAGCCCGCGTTCCGCAGCATCCGCTCGACGTCGGCGAGCGCGTCGTCCCACGAGATCGGCTCGAGCCGGTGCAGCCCGACCTTCCGCAGCGGGTCGGCGATCCGATCCTTGGCGCCGAGGTGCGAGAACGCGAAGCGGCCCTTGTCGCAGAGCCAGCCCTCGTCGACCTCGGGGTGGTTCCGCGAGACGATCCGCTTGACGTTGCCCTCGCGGGTCGTCGCCGAGATGTTGCAGCCGACGGGGCACAGCCCGCAGACCGTCGGCACGTTCTGGATCTCCCACGGGCGCGCCTCGAAGCGGTACTGCGTCGAGGTCAGCGCGCCGACCGGGCAGAGCTCGATCACGTTGCCCGAGAAGGGTGCGCGGTAGGGCTCGTCCTGGAAGGTCGCGATCGTCGACTGCGCGCCGCGGTTCTTCGCGATCAACTGGCCGTCCTCGGCGATGTCCTCCGAGAAGCGCGTGCAGCGGTAGCAGAGGATGCAGCGCTCGCGGTCCAGTGCGATCGTCGGCGAGATCGGGATCGGCTTGTCGAACGTCCGCTTCGGGAAGGTCATCCGCGTGCGGCCGGGGCCGTAGCGGAAGGTCAGGTCCTGGAGCGGGCACTCGCCGCCCTTGTCGCAGACGGGGCAGTCGAGCGGGTGGTTGACGAGGATGAACTCGAGCGTCGCGTTCTGCGCGTCGGCCGCCAGCTTCGAGGTCTGCGCCGTCTTCACGACCATCCCGTCCTGCGCGGTCAGCGTGCACGCGGCCTGGGGCTTCGGCGGCATCCCCTCGACCTCGCACAGGCACATCCGGCAGGCGCCGACCGGCGGCCCGAGCCGCGGCTCGTAGCAGAAGACGGGGATCTCGATCCCCGCGGCGAGCGCCGCCTCGACGAGCCCGGTGCCCCTGGCGACTAGGACGTCGCGCCCGTCGATCGTGACCTTGACCCGCTCGGGCGCGCTCACGCGGGCACCTCGACCGTCGGATGGTGCGTGTGCTGGTCGATCGGCGCGAGGATCCGCTCGAGCGACGACTCCTCGAACGGGCAGCCGCCGCCGTCGACGTGCGCCTGGAACTCGGCCGCGTACTTCTTCGTGATGCTCGACGCCGAGTAGACGGCGAAGTCGCCGAGCGCGCAGAGCGACTTGCCGAGGATCCCGTCGCAGACCGACAGCAGCAGGTCGAGGTCAGCCTGCTCGGCGCGGCCGCTCTCGATCTTCTCGAGCAGCTGCACCATCCAGCGCGTCCCTTCGCGGCACGGCGTGCACTTGCCGCACGACTCGTGCATGTAGAACTTCGCCGCGCGCAGGGCGAACTGCACCATGCAGCAGCGGTCGTCGATCACGATGATCGCCGCGGAGCCGAAGAACGAGCCGGCCGCCGCGATCGACTCGTAGTCCATCGGCGTGTCGAGCTGGTCGGGCGTCAGGATCGGCGTCGACGAGCCGCCCGGGATCACGCCTTTCAGCTCGCGGCCGCCGGCGACGCCGCCGCCGACGTCGTAGATCAGGGTGCGCAGCGTCGTCCCGAGCTCGAGCTCGTAGTTGCCCGGGTTGGCGACGTTGCCCGAGATCGAGTAGACCGCGGTGCCCGGCGACTTCTCCGGGCCGATCTTCGCGTAGTTCTCCGCGCCCATCGCGATGATCAGCGGCACGGTTGCGATCGTCTGGACGTTGTTGATCTGAGTCGGCGCCGAGTAGAGGCCGGTGATCGGCGGAAACGGCGGCCGCGGGCGGGGCTGGCCGCGCTTGCCCTCGAGCGACTCGAGCAGCGCCGACTCCTCGCCGCAGATGTAGGCGCCCGCGCCGCGATGGATCGTGATCTCGGTCTCGCCGAAGACGCCGGCCGCCAGTGCCTCGTCGCGCGCGGCGACGAGGATCTCGTACTCGGTCAGGTACTCGCCGCGGATGTAGATGAAGACGCGCTTCGACGCGATCGCGTGTGCCGCGATCAGGCAGCCCTCGAGCAGCCGGTGCGGGACGCGCGCCATGATCTCGCGGTCCTTGAACGCACCCGGCTCGGACTCGTCGGCGTTGACGACGACGTACTTCGGCTTCGGGCTGTCCTTCGGGACGAGGCTCGCCTTGCGCCCGGTCGGGAAGCCGGCGCCGCCGCGGCCGCGCAGGTTCGCGGTGGAGATCGCGGCGATCACGTCGTCGGGCGTCATCGCGAGCGCCGTCCGCACGGCGTCGTAGCCCCCGACGTCGCGGTAGGCGTCGAGCTTCGTCAGGTCGCGCTCGTCGGCGCCGGAGAGGAGGCCGTCAGCGACCACGGAGCTCCTCGAGGACGCGCGGCACGTCGTCGGGGCCGATCGGCTCCTTGTAGCGCTCGTCCACGGCGACGACGGTGGCGTAGCCGCAGCCGCCGAGGCACTCGACGGCGCGCAGGGTGATCTCCCCGTCCTCGGTCGTCTCGCCCGCCCGGCAGCCGAGCTCGCTCTCGAATGCCTCGAGCACCTGCTGGGCGCCGACGAGCGCGCAGGGGAGGTTCGTGCAGACCTCGACGCTGTGCCTGCCGACGGGCGCGAGGTGGAACATGTCGTAGAAGGACGCGACCGACTCGCAGTACGCCGGCGTCGTGCCGAGCGCCTCCGCGGTCTCGCGCAGCGCCTCGGGCGGCAGCCAGCCGTGCCGCTCCTGCGCGAGCCGGAGCGCGGGCAGCGTCGCCGAGCGCCAGTCCGGGTACGCGGCCTTCAGCTGCTGGACCTCCTCGTGGAAGGTCAACGGTCGACCTCGCCCATGACGGAGTCCAGCGAGCCGACGATCGCGATCATGTCGGCGATCAGGGCGTCGCGCATGCACGTCGCGGTCGCCTGGAGCGCGACGAACGAGGGCGCGCGGAACTTGACGCGCCACGGCATCGGGCCGCCGTCGGAGACGACGTAGCAGCCCAGCTCGCCGCGGGGCGACTCGATCGCGACGTAGATCTCGCCCTCGGGGACGCGATAGCCCTCGGTCACGATCTTGAAGTGGTGGATCAGCGACTCCATCGACGTGTGCAGCTCCTCGCGCGGCGGCAGCACGACCTTGCGGTCGTCCGCGATCCACGGCTCGCCCTGCATCCCCTCGAGCCGGTCGAGGCACTGGGCGACGATCTTCGTCGACTCGCGCATCTCCTCCATGTGGACGCGGTAGCGGTCGTAGACGTCGCCGCCGTGGTAGACCGGGACGCGGAAGTCGACGTCGCCGTACGCGAGGTACGGCTCGGACTTGCGGATGTCCCAGTCGACGCCCGACGCGCGCAGCACGGGGCCGGACTGTCCGAGCGCGATCGCGTCGGCGGTGGAGAGCACGCCGATCCCCTCGGTCCGCTCGAGCCAGATCTTGTTCCGGTCGAGCAGCGCCTCGTAGTCGTCGACCGCGCCGGGCATCAGTGCGACGAACTTGCGGCACTCGTCGTAGAAGCCCCTCGGGATGTCCTCGGCGAGGCCGCCGGCCTGGAAGTACCGCGTGTGCATGCGGTATCCGGCGACGAGCTCGAACAGGTCGAGGATCGTCTCGCGCTCGCGGAAGCAGTACCAGAACATCGAGATCGCACCCAACTCCAGCGCGGAGGTGCCGAGCCAGATCAGGTGCGAGTGGATCCGGTTCAGCTCGCACATGAGCGTGCGCATCCAGGTCGCCTTGCGCGGGATCTCGATCCCGAGCAGCTTCTCGATCGCGGCGACGAAGACGTACTCGTTGTTCTGGTACGAGACGTAGTCGATCCGCTCGGGGTAGGTGATCCCCTTCCACCAGGTCTTCTGCTCCATCGTCTTCTCGAAGCCCGTGTGCAGGTAGCCGACGACGGCCTCGATCCCGACGACGTCCTCGCCGAGCAGGTCGACGACGAGGCGGAGCACGCCGTGGGTGGACGGGTGGTTCGGGCCGAAGTTGATCGTGAGGACGTCCTCGGAGTCCTGCAGCTCGTGCGGGATCCTCAGCACCGTCGGGATCGGCGACGGAATGCGCGTGCCCGCGTAGATCTCGGTGCGCGGCGGCGCGATCGGCACTACCGCGCCTCCGAGAAGCGGACGGGCTCGCCGCCGATCGGGTAGTCCTTGCGCAGCGGGTGGCCCTCCCAGTCGTCGTCGAGCAGCAGGCGCTTCAGGTTCGGGTGGCCCTCGATCCGGATGCCCATCATGTCCCAGGCCTCGCGCTCGTGCCAGTCGGCGGTCGGCCAGACGGAGACGACGCTCGCGAC
>DAISLG010000013.1:0-2463 GCA_036820565.1 Gaiellaceae bacterium
CTCGGGCTCGAGCTTGTAGCCGACGCCGAAGCGCGTCTGGATGAACGTGTGAGCGGACGCGGGCCCGTCGATCTTCTGGCGGAGCCGGCGGACGAAGACGTCGACGGTGCGGTCGCGGTGCGACTCGCGCCTCCCCCACACCTTCTGGAGCAGCTCGTCGCGCGTGACGACGCGGCCCCGGTCGAGCGCGAGCGTGTAGAGCAGCTTGAACTCGGTCGGCGTCAGCTCCGCGCTCGTCCCGTCGACGTAGGCCTGCACCTCGCGCACGTCGATCCGGAGCTCCGCGATCTCGATCGTGTCGCCCCGCTCGACCTCGGCGGGCCGGGTGCCGCGCCGCGCGGCGGCGCCGACGCGCGCCACGAGCTCTTTCATCGAGAACGGCTTGACGAGGTAGTCGTCGGCGCCGATCTCGAGCGCATGGATCCGGTCGTGCTCGGTCCCGCGCGCCGAGACCACGACGATCGGCGTTCCGATTCCCTCGGCGCGGGCGGTCTCGATCAGCTTCCAGCCGTCGAGCTCGGGCAGCATCAGGTCGAGCACGCAGACATCGGCCCGCTCGAACCGAAGCCGAGCGAGGCCGAGCTCCCCGCGACCGACGACGAGCGGATCGAAGCCGGCCGCCGAGAGGTGCCGCGCCATCCCGTCGGCGATCACGGCGTCGTCCTCGACGATCAGGACCTTCGTCATCTCTCGCTTACGATAGACGCGTGGAAGGCCGTAGCTACGACGAGCTTCGCACCGGCTTCACAGCGGCCGTCTCGCACGAGCTGCGCACGCCGCTCGCGCGCATCCTCGTCCTGCTCGAGAGCGCGTCGCTGCCGGGCGCGGACGCGCACGCGCTGATCGGGCAGGCGAGAGCCGAGGTCGAGAACGCGGGCGTGCTGATCGACGAGATCCTGTTCCTCTCCGAGCTCGAGTCGGGCAAGGAGATCGTCTCGCTGACGCCGACCGCGGCGCGCCCGATCCTCGACGAGGTCGTCGCCGGGCTGGAAGACTCGGCCGCGCGCGCCGGGGTCGCACTCCGGGTCGACGGGGAGGGCCAGCTCCCCCTGCGCCCGAGGATGCTCCGCGTCGTCGCGGAGAACCTCGCCGGGAACGCAATCCGCTACGCCGGGCACGGGTCGACGTTCGCGTTCGCGCTCGCCCCCGGCGAGCTCGTCGCCTCGGACGACGGCATCGGCGTCGCCGAGCGCGACCTCCCACGGTTGTTCGAGCGCTTCTACCGCGCCGACCGAGCCCGGGCCTCGAGGGGCACGGGGCTCGGTCTTGCGATCGTCAAGCACGTCGTCGTCTCGGCGGGCGGAACGGTCGAGGCTCTCGGCCGGCGCGGCGAGGGCCTCGAGATCCGCTGCGCCTTCCCTACGAGTGGACCTGCTTGAGGGTCTTCTCGGCGGCGACGAGCACCGGCTTCGGGATCGGCACGAACAGGAGCTTCGGCCCGTAGGCCTGGCCCTGGGTCAACGTCCAGAAGACGAACTTCCTGAGCTCTTTCGCCTTGTCCGTCTTCGTCGGCAGGATCACGTACGAGAACGTGCAGATCGGGTAGGCGTCGGCCTGCGACTTCGGCGGGGCGACGATCGAGATCTGATTGTTGGCCGGGACCTTGGTCACCGTCGCCGCGGCCGCGCGGATCTGCTTGAGCCCCGGGTACACGTACTTTCCTGCCCGATTCTGGATCGCGGCGAAGCGAATGTGGTTCGCGAGCGCGTAGGCGACGTCGACATAGGTGATCGCGCCGTCGGTACGCGTGACGAGCCCGGCGACGCCGGAGGATCCCTTCGCGCCGACGCCCGCGGGGAAGTTGACCTGCGTCGAATTGCCGACCTTCGACTTCCACTCGGGGCTGACCGCTTGGAGATAGTCGGTGAAGTTGAAGGTGGTGCCCGACGCGTCCGACCGGTAGACGGGGGTGATCTTCAGGGCCGGCAACGTCCCGCCCCTGTTCAGCTTCTTGATCGCAGGATCGTTCCAGGCGGTGATCTTGCCGAGGAAGATGTCCGCGAGCACCTTGCCGCTCAGGTGCAGGTGGGTCGGCGCTCCGGGGACGTTGTAGGCGACGGACGTGGCCGAGAGCGCCCACGGGATCTGGACGCAGCCCTTGCACGCCGCTGCCTGGTCGGAGGAGAGCGGCGCGTCGGAGGCGCCGAAGTCGACGGTGCGGGCGGTGATCGCCGCGATGCCGGCTCCCGAGCCGACGGCGCCGTAGGTGATCTTGTAGCCGAACGCGCGGTCGAGCGCCGGCGTCCAGGTCGAGACGAGCGGGTACACGAACGAGCTGCCCGCTCCGGTGAGTTGCGTGCCGGTGGACTTCGCGGTCGCGGCGGCTGCCGCGAGGAGGGCCGCGGCGAGCACCGCGGCGACGATCTTGATGTGTCGGCTGAGTGTCATGGCGAGAGCCTTGCCGCGTGGGCCTTCGCCGTGGGCTGAGCTTCGGTGACGAAGCGGTTACGGAGTGGTGAACTA
>DAISLG010000013.1:2563-20670 GCA_036820565.1 Gaiellaceae bacterium
CTACACGCCGAGCTTGCGCCGCTGTCGCGCCAGCAGCGCGCGCGCGCTGATGCTCGAGAGGAGGACGAACGCGATCAGGACGAAGGCGGCGGCCCAGGCCTGCGCGTGCTGCGCCGGATCGGGCGACTCGGACGCCTCGAAGATGAAGACGGGGATCGACATCACGGCCTGGCCCGGGCTGAAGCTCACCGTCTGCGACGCGATCGCGCAGGTGAAGAGGAGCGGGGCCGTCTCCCCGGCGGCCCGGGCCACCGCGAGCGTCGTGCCCGTCAGGATGCCGCCGACGGTCGTCGGCAGGACGACCTGGAGAACCGTCCGCCAGCGCGGCACGCCGAGCGCGATGCTCGCCTCGCGCAGGTGTGGCGGCACGAGCGCGAGCACCTCCATCGTCGCGCGCCCGATCAGCGGCAGCATGATCACCGCCAGCGCGAACGAGCCCGCGTATGCGCTCTGGCGATGACCGAGGACGAGCAGCGCGAAGACGAAGATCCCGATCACGATCGACGGGATCCCGTTGATCACGTCGAGCACGAGGCGCATCGACCGCGTGAGGCCGGGCGGCGCGAACTCGCTCGCCCAGATCGCGACGAGGACTCCGACCGGAAGCGCCATCGCGGTCGCGAGCGCGACGAGCAGGAGCGTCCCCACGAGCGCCGGTGCGATGCCGCCCCCACTCTGGCCGAACGTCGCCGGCCCCTTCGTGAAGAAGTCCCAGTTGAGCGCCGCGGCACCTTTCAGGAAGACGGAGCCGACCACGAGCGCCAGCACCGCGACGGCGAGCAGCGCCGCAAGGGTGGCGACGCCGACGAACAGCCTGTTGACGAGCTTCCGCCTCCGCATCAGCGCCGCACGATCCCCTGCGCGAGGAGATTCGCGATCACCGTGATCACGAGCAGGATCGCGGCGAGGTAGACGAGCGACGAGACCTGGATGTTCGTCGGCGCTCCCTGATACTGGCCCGCGACGCGGCTCGCGAGCGTGTCCCCCGGCCCGAAGATCGAATGACTGATGCGCTCCGAGTTGCCGATCACCTGCGTCACGGCGATCGCCTCGCCAAGCGCGCGGCCGAGGCCGAGGACGACGGCCGCGACGAGGCCGCCCCGCGCGTAGGGCAGGACGACGCCCTTGACGACCTCCCAGCGGGTCGCGCCGAGCGCGAAGGCGGCCTCCTCGAGCTCGCGCGGGACGCTGAGGAAGAGCTCGCGGCTGATCGAGGCCGTGATCGGGACGATCATGATCGTCAGGATCAGGATCGCCGGGAGCAGCCCGACGTTCGACGGGTCGCCCCGGACGCCGAGGTGCTTCAGCAGCGGCTCCAGGTGCGCGGCCACGAACGGGCCGAGCACGAAGATCCCCCAGAGACCGAGGACGACGCTCGGGACCGCCGCGAGCAGCTCGACCAGCGCGCCGATCGTCCCGCGCACGGACCGGGGCGCCAGCTTGCTCAGGAACAGGCCGATCGCGATCGAGAGCGGCCCCGCGATCAGCACGGCGGCGAACGAGGTCACGATCGTGCCGAGGATGAACTGCCATGCCCCGAAGACGCCCTTGACGGGATCCCACGACGAGGAGACGAGGAAGTGGAAGCCGAACCGGTGCATCGCCGGCCAGGCCTGCCTGAAGACCTCGTAGGCGATCAGGCCGAGCAGCAGGGCGGTCGCCCCGGCCGCGAGCCCGCTCAGGCCGAGCAGGAGCGCGTCGCCGGTGCGGCCCGTCGAGCGGCGCGGACGGAGACCTGGCTCGGCTGAGTCCACGCGGGCCAGCATGGCAGCGCACCCCGGCCCGTGGGGGTGCGTTCACCAGGCCGTCACCACACGTTCACACGATCTCGACCCCCGTCCACGCGGGCCGGCGGGACACTGGAACGGATGAGCATCGCCGCACTCGAGATCGCCCAGCAGCGCGACACACCGCCCCGGGGCGACATCGTCTTCGACGTCGAAGGCCTCTCGGTCGCGTACGGGCCGAACCCGGCGATCCGGGACGTCAGCCTCGACGTCTACCGCAACCTGATCACGGCGGTGATCGGCCCGTCTGGCTGCGGGAAATCGACCTTCCTGCGCTGCCTGAACCGGATGAACGACCTCGTGCCGGGCGTCCGGATCGACGGCACGATCCTCTTCGACGGCCACGATCTCTACGCCTCGGGCGTCGACGCGATCGAGGTGCGGCGCCGGATCGGCATGGTCTTCCAGCGCCCGAATCCCTTCCCGAAGTCGATCTACGACAACATCGCGTTCGGCCTGCGCGTCCTCGGGATGAAGGAGGACCTCGACGGCCGCGTCGAGCGGGCGCTCCGCGCCGCCGCGCTCTGGGACGAGGTCAAGGATCGCCTGGGCAAGAGCGCTCTCGGCCTCTCGGGCGGCCAGCAGCAGCGCCTGTGCATCGCCCGCGCGATCGCGATCGAGCCGGAGGTGATCCTGCTCGACGAGCCCGCCTCGGCGCTCGACCCGATCGCGACCTCGGCGATCGAGGATCTGATGCACGAGCTCAAGCGCGACTACACGCTCGTGATCGTCACCCACAACATGCAGCAGGCCGCGCGCGTCGCCGACATGACGGCGTTCTTCAGCCTCGCCGAGGGGAGCGGGGCCCTCGTGGAGTACGACGTGACCTCGAAGATCTTCACGCAGCCCGCCGACGAGCGCACCGAGGGTTACGTCACGGGGCGGTTCGGATGAGGCTCTCCTTCCAGCAGGAGCTCACGAGCCTCGAGGCGTCCGTGCAGCAGGAGGGCGCGCTCGTCCTCCGCTCGCTCCGCGGCACGATGAACGCGCTCGAGCGCCAGGACGTCGAGCTCGCCGACGAGGTGATCGCGTTCGACGACGACGTCGACCGGAGCTACTTCGCGATCGAGCAGGGTGTGCAGTCGCTGCTCGCCCGGCAGACGCCGGTCGCGGTCGACCTTCGCCTCGTGCTCGCGATCCTGCGCGTGAACCTGCACCTCGAGCGGATGGCCGACTACTGCGTGACCGTCGCCAAGCTGACCAAGCTCACTTCCGGGCTCGCGGGCGAGGGGCGACTCGTGTCCGGGCTCGAGGAGATGGGCGCGCGGGCCGAGGAGATGATTCGCGTGGCGATGCGCTCGTTCGCGCAGCGCGACCTCGAATCCGCCGAGTCGCTCGTCGACCTCGACGAGCTGATCGACCGGGCGAACCGCCGCGCCGTCGAGCGCGTGCTCGAGCTCGGCGCCGACGAGGCCCTGCGCGAGTGGGGCCTGCGGATGCTCGTGATCTCGCGCTGCCTCGAACGAATCGGCGACCACGCGGTCGACATCGGCGAGCAGACCGCGTATCTGATCACCGGCGAGTTCCGCGAGTTCACGGACGCGTCGGGCGAGGTACCCCCGCGCCGCGCCTGACCGTTGCGGTGCCAGACCCCTTAACAATCGGGGGCTATGCCGCGAGCCCGGGCGCGTCGTCGACGAATCGACGAACCCTCGCCGGGCCCTCGATCGGACCGCCGAAGAGCTCGAGCACGACGTCGTTCGCGACGAAGGGACGGGGCCGCGCGCTGCCGACGAGGCCCGGGTAGCTGCTCCACTCCCACTGCTCCGGCCGGGCGCACATGCCGGCACGGACGGGGTTCAAGGCGACGTACCGGATCGTCGCGAGCAGGTGGCCGTCGGACTCGATCAGCTCGGGGTGGTATCGAGCTCCGAAGAGGTGGCCCTTGCGGCCGTGCCTGCGGTTGAAGAGGCGTGCGTAGTTCCCGTTCAGGCGCTGGATTCCGACGGCAAGATCCGGCTCCGGGGTGGTGACGACCAGGTGATAGTGGTTGTCCATGAGACAGAAGCTGAGGCACACCCAGTTGAACGCCGTCACGGTCTGGGCCACGATCGCGACGAACAGTGAGCGGTCGGCGTCGGTCGCCACGATCGCGGCCTCCGCGACCGCGACGGTATTGACGTGGTAGGTCGCGTGGGGCGCCTGGATCCGGGGCGCGCGTGCCATGACCCGAGGATTTCGCAGCGGGGCGCTGCGCGCGACTGTCCCACCGTGTCGACTTCGTGCCAAATGTTCAGGTGCCAGACTCGTTAACAATGACCAGACGCCGGCGGGCAGACCTTTGCTGGTCACGAACGAGTTACGGACGCGTCGGGCGAGGTGCCCCTAGGCGTTCGTGATCAGGACGTTTCGGACGAGGTGGGACGCGGTCTTACAGGCGTCCAGCGCCTCTTCCAGCCCGTCGTAGATGTCCTTCCAACGGATCACGATCACGGGGTCGATCCGCGAGTCGGCGAAGAGGCTCGAGACGGCGCTGCGGGACAGCTCGTCGGCCTCGTGCTCGATCCGGTCGATCTCCTCGATCTCGGGAGCCGAGCCTCTGAGTCCCTTCAGCCGCCCGAGCATCCCCGAGAGCTCTCCCGTCGCGGCAACGAGCAGCTCACAGAGCTGGAGCGACTGGCGCGTCGTCGTCTCGACGCCGTAGACGCCGAGGAGCTCCGTCACGTTGTCGATCGCGTCGACCACGTCGTCCACCGCGTTTGCGAGCTTGAAGATGTCCTCGCGGTCGAACGGCGTGACGAATGCGACATTGATCAGCTCGTTCAGCTCGCGGTTGATCCGGTCGCCCTCGTGCTCGAGCGCCTTGATCTCCTCCTGTGTCACGCTCGACGAGGGATAGTCGCGGAACCGGCTCTCGGCCGCGCGGGCGGTGGCGTGCGCGTTCTCCCCGGCCTGCGCCAGCAGCCCGTAGAACTCCGAGGAGCGGCTGGCGAGTCGCACTAGAACACCGCCTGGATCGGCCAATACAGAAGCGCCGCGACGCCCGCCGACGCGGGAATCGTCAGCACCCAGGCCCCGACGATGTTGCCTGCCACGCCCCAGCGCACGGCCGAGAGGCGCTTGGTCGCGCCGGCTCCCATCACCGCGCCGGAGATGACGTGGGTCGTCGAGAGCGGGTACCCGTACTTCGTCGCGGCATAGATCGTCATCCCCGCGGTCGCCTGCGCGGCGAAGCCGCTCTCCGGCTCCATCTTGAAGACGCGCTGCCCGAGCGTGCGCATGATCCGCCAGCCGCCCGCGTAGGTGCCCGCCGCGATCGCCAGCCCTGCGGCGATCTTGACCCACGTCGGAATGTAGAGCTCGCCGCCGTTGAAGTATCCATGCGTGTAGAGCGCGAGGGCGATCACGCCCATCGTCTTCTGTGCGTCGTTCGCGCCGTGCGTGAACGCGACCCACGTGCCGCTGACGAGTTGCCCGAGACGGAAGCCGCGGTTGGCGGCGTGTGGCGTCAGACGCTGGAAGGCCCAGTAGATCGCGAGCAGCAGGAGGAACGCCCCCGTGAACGCGATCAGCGGCGCGAGCAGGGCGGGAATCGCGACCTTCTGCGTGATCTCGTGCCACTTGACCCCATTCGAGCCTGACTGGACGAGGGCCGCGCCGATCAGGCCCCCGATCAGCGCGTGAGACGAGCTCGACGGTAGCCCGAACCACCACGTCAGCAGGTTCCACACGATCGCGCCGAGCAGCGCGGCGAGCACCGTCTTCTCGGTCGCGAGCCCCGTGTTGATGATCCCCTTGCCGACCGTCTTCGCGACCGCAGTGGTCACGAACGCGCCGGCGAGGTTCGCGAGCGCGGCGATCAGCACGGCGAGACGCGGCGAGAGCGCACGGGTCGAGACCGAGGTCGCGACCGCGTTCGCCGTGTCGTGGAAGCCGTTCGTGAAATCGAAGCCGAGCGCGACCACGACCACGATGACGAGGAGAACGGTGCTCAACGGTTCTTGACGAGGATCGCCTCGAGCACGTCGGCCGTGTTCTCGCAGGCGTCCACCGCGTCCTCGAGCTGCTCGTGGATGTCCTTCCAGCGAATGATCGAGAGCGGATCCTGACCGGAGCGGAAGAGGCCGGCGACCGCTTCCCGGACGAGGCGGTCGCCCTCGTCCTCGAGCTCGTGCAGCTCGTGCAGGTGCCGGCGCGAGTCCTTGAACCCCTGGAGCAGCTGGACCGCCTCGTGCAGCTTCTCGGCCGAGCGAAGGATCACCTCGCCCTGCGCGCGCGCACCCGGCGGGATCACCTTCACCTCGAACGCGTCGAGGTTGTCGGCCGCCTCGTCGACGTGGTCGCAGATGTCGTCGAGCGCGCTCGCGAGCAGGTACATGTCATCGCGGTCGAACGGGGTGACGAACGTCCGGTTCAGGAGGCCGACGATCTCACCGGTCAGCCGGTCGCCCTCATGCTCGTGCTCCCTGATGTCGCGGATCAGCTCCTTCCCGTCGGGGAACCGCCCGAGCAGGTCGACGAGCAGCCGCGAGATGTCGACGACATTCGCCGCGGCCTGCGAGAAGAGGTCGAAGAACTGTCGCTTCTGGGGCGTCAACCGGAATCCCATCGCGGCGCCCTTCTACCAGTTCTTCACGAGCGCGCGCGCCAGAAGGGCCGGACGACCGGGTCGGTGGCGCGCTCGACGATCCGGACGAGGACGCCGACGAGCGGGCGCGCGAGCCGCGCCACGACGAAAGCCGACCCGAGCCCGACGAGGACGCCGGCGAGCACGTCTGCCGGGTAATGCGCCCCGACGACGACCCGGCCGAACCCGATCAGGACGGCCGCCGCCAGGAAGATCGCGCCGGCGACACGGTCGTAGAGGAAGACGGCGAACCCGATCGCGAACGCCGCGCTCGCGTGGTCGGACGGGAACGACGGGTCGTGAGAGCGCGAGCCCCACACGTGCGCGGACGGGTGCGCGGCGAACGGCCGCTCGCGGTGGTGGATCTTCGCGATCACCTGGTTGACGCCGAGGGCGAGCGCCGCCGCACCGAGCGCCGAGGCGGACGCGAGCTTCCACATGCGGTCCCGGCCGGGGCGCGCGAGCAGCCACAGCGCGACGGTGGCGACCGCGATCAGCGGCACCCCGACGGTCTCGACGTGGGCCAGCAGCCGGCCGATCCACGCGTGGTCGAAGACGAAGCCGTTGACGGCCCTGTAGATCCGGTAGTCCACCCCGTCGCGAAGGCTACGTCACGCCGCAGGGCGCCGCGAGTCGAGCTCGCGCACGAGCTGCTCGACACGGCTGCGGATCTCGTCCCGGATCGGGCGGACCTCCTCGAGCGGCCTGCCCTTCGGGTCGGGCAGGCTCCAGTACATCCGCTCGACACCGGGCGGCGTCACGGGGCACGCCTCCTCCCCGCAGGTCGAGACGACGACGTCCGCCCACTCCACCGCCTCGTCGTCGAGCTCGCGCGGTACGTGGTCGCGGCCGTCGATGCCGACCTCTGCAAGCGCTTCGACGACCTCGGCATGAGGCGCCGGCCCCGGCTCGCTTCCGGCCGACCGCGCAGCGTGCCGCCCGTCCGCCGCCTCGAGGAAGAGGCGCTCGGCCATGAGCGAGCGCCCGCTGTTCGCGACGCAGATGAAGAGCACGTTGGCCACCCGGCCGTGAAGTGTGCGTCAAGCGGCGGCGAGCTGCCGGTGGATCTCGTGCAACCTCGGCTCGGCCTGCCTGAACGCGCGGACGACGTCCGGGTCGAACTGGCGGCCGCGCTCGCCGAGGATCTCCTTGCCCGCATCTGCCCACGAGAGCGCCCGACGGTACGGGCGGTCGCTCGTCATCGCGTCGAGCGTGTCGGCGACCGCGAAGATCCGCGCCCCGATCGGGATGTCCGTGCCTTCGAGCCGGTCCGGGTAGCCCCCGCCGTCCCAGCGCTCGTGGTGGTGGCGGACGACGGAGAGGCCCGTTCCCTTGAGGAAGGCGACGCCGCCGAGCATCTGCTCGCCGAGCACCGCGTGCGACTGCATCAGGCGCCGCTCCTCGTCGGTCAGTGATCCGGGCTTCTGGAGGATGCTGTCGGGGATCCCGATCTTGCCGACGTCGTGCAGCAGGAAGCCGTATTCGGTCCCCGGGTCGTCCGTGAGGTCGGGCGCGACCGCCGCCGAGAGGGCGAGCGCGTACTCCTGCACGCGCTGCGAGTGCGCGCGCGTGCCGGTGTCCTTCGACTCGAGCGCGCTCGCGAGCGCCGCAACCGTCTCGTGGTAGGCGCTCTGGAGCAGCACGCGCTGGCCGCGCTCGAGCTCGAGCAGCTGGCGGAGGTCGCGTGCGTACATCAGCAACTGGGCGTCGACGCCCTTCGGCGCCGCGCCGACGAGAGGCACCGGGTCGACCCCGCCCGCGAGCCGCTCCACGAGCGCGAGCAGCTGGAGCGGGCTGAAAGGCTTCGGCAGGAACGCGTCCGCTCCGGCTGAGGCGGCCTCGGGCGAGGTGCCGTCGACCGAGCCGGACAGGAGCACGACGGGAATCGAGCTCGTCGCCGGATCGTCCTTCAGCCGTCGGCAGAAGTCGAAGCCGTTCTCGCCCGGCATGCTCACGTCCAGCACGATCGCGTCGGGGCGCTGCGCACGGATCAGCGCCTCGGCGACGCGGGTGCTCTCTGCCTCGCGAACCTCCACGTCGACGATCTCGAACGTCGTGCGTACGAGTGCCCGCAGACCGGCATCGTCATCGACCAGCAACAGGCGCATACGTCCTGAACTCCCTTCGGCGGGTCCTAGCACTTTTGTCGACGCGAACGCGTGGGGCCTTTAGGGGTACGTGTAGAACCCTTCGCCGGACTTGCGTCCGAGCCTGCCGGCGGCGACGTGCTCGGAGAGCAGCGGGCAGGGCGCGTACTTGTCGTCGCCGAGGCCCGCGTGGAGGACTTCCATGATCGCGACGCACGTGTCGAGGCCGATCAGATCGGCGAGCGCAAGCGGCCCGATCGGGTGCGCGAAGCCCAGCTTTGCGATCGTATCGATCGCCTCTGCCTCCGCAACGCCGTCCTGGAGCGCGTACACGGCCTCGTTGATGAACGGCATGAGTATGCGGTTCGAGACGAATCCGGGGAAGTCGTTGGCCTCGGCCGGAGTCTTGCCGAGGCTGCCTGCCAGGGCAACGATCGCCGCCGCGGTCTCGTCGGAGGTCGAGGGCGCCCGAATCACCTCGACGAGCTTCAGCACCGGCACCGGGTTGAAGAAGTGCATCCCGATCACGCGGTCGGGCCGGCCCGTCACGGCCGCGAGCGAGGCGATCGGGATCGAGGACGTGTTCGACGCGAGAATCCCTCGTTCGGGGTAGATGGCGTCGGCGCGCCGGAAGATCTCCTCCTTGACGGAGATGTCCTCGACGACGGCCTCGAGCATCAGGTCGGCGGGGACGAGATCGTCGACCTGCTCGATCCGGGAGAGCACCTCGTCCGGATCGGCTCCGCCCTTCTCAGCGAGTCGCTCGAGACTCTTGCGGATCGTCGCGAGCCCGCGCTCGACGGCGCCGGGGGCGGCGTCGTGGAGCGAAACACGGCGGCCGGACGCGGCGACGACCTGCGCGATGCCGCCGCCCATCTGACCGGCGCCGACGACGAGAACGTGTTGGAACTCCATCCGCGAGAGGCTAGCTTGAGCAGATGATTCGAGACGCCAGGGCCGACGACGGCGAGGAGATCGCCCGCATCCAGCACCGCAGCTGGCAGGTCGGCTACGCCCACATCTTCCCCGCCGAGCAACTCGCCGCCCCTCACATCGACCCCGAGCGCTGGCGGGCGCGGCTTGTCGAACCACCGCCCGGCTGGCGCACGTTCGTCGCCGACGACCGGGCGGTCCGTGTCGCGGGGTTCGCGTGCACCGGGCCGAACCGCGACGATGCCACGATCGGCGAGCTCTACGCGCTCTACGTCGACCCGGACGCGTGGGGCGACGGGATCGGCCGGGAGCTGATCGCGCACGCCGAGGAGGCGCTGCGCCCATACGGGGAGGCGACGCTGTGGGTGCTCGAGGACAACCCGCGCGCCCGTCGCTTCTACGAGGCTGCCGGCTGGACGCTCGACGAGGGCGTCGCGAAGACGGACACGTTCCTCGAGACCGAGGTCGTCGAAGTTCGCTACCGGAAGCGGTTCTAGACCTCGAGGAGCAGCGCGTCGCCCTGGCCGCCGCCGGAGCAGATCGCCGCGAGGCCGAGGCCGCCGCCCTCGCGGCGCAGCTCGTAGATCATCGTCGAGAGGATGCGCGCCCCCGACGCGCCGACCGGGTGGCCGAGCGCAACCGCGCCGCCGTTCACGTTCACCTGGTCGGGGTCGGCGCCGAGCATCGCCGTCGAGTTGAGCGCGACCGACGAGAACGCCTCGTTCAGCTCGACGCGCTTGACGTCGCCGATCGTCTTCCCCGCCTTGCCGAGCGCGATCGCCCCGGCCTTTGCGGGCGTACGCGCGAGGTACGCGAAGTCGTCGGCCACGTAGCCCTGCGAGAGGATCGTCGCGAGAGGCTCGATCCCACGCTTCCGCGCCCACTCCTCGCTCGTCACGATCACGCAGCCGGCGCCGTCGTTCACCCCGGGCGCGTTCCCGGCCGTCGTCGTCCCCTCGGGGTCGAACGCGGGTTTCAGCCGCGCGAGCTTCTCGATCGACGTGTCGCGGCGCGGCCCCTCGTCGACGGCGAAGGCGGCGACGGGAACGATCTCTTCCTCGAACTTGCCGGCGTCGATCGCGGCAATCGCCCGCTCGTGCGAGCGGAGGGCCCACAGGTCCTGATCCTCGCGGGAGATGCCGAGCTCGCGGGAGACGAACGACGCCTGCTCGACCATGTGCTTCTTGTCGAACGACGACGTGAGCCCGTCGTGGGTCATCAGGTCGATCAGCGTCCCGTCGCCGAGCCGGTAGCCGAAGCGCGCCTGCTTGAGGATGTACGGCGCGTTCGACATCGACTCCATCCCGCCGGTGACGACGACCTCGGCGTCGCCGGCGCGGATCATCGAGTCGGCGATCTCGACCGCGCGGATCGAGGAGGCGCAGACCTTGTTGATCGTGTCGGCCGGCACCTCGATCGGCAGGCCGGCACCGATCGCCGCCTGGCGGGCCGGAGCCTGGCCGGCGCCGCCCTGGAGCACCTGGCCCATGATCACGTACTCGATCTCCCCCGACTCGATTCCGGCGCGCTCGAGGCCCGCCCGGATCGCAAGCGCGCCGAGCTCCGTTGCCTCGTGGGCGGCGAGCGAGCCGCCGAGCTTCCCGAAGGGCGTGCGGACGGCCGAGACGATCACCGATCTGGTCACGGCGAAGAGGCTACCTCCACGAACGGGGGTTGCGGACACCTCGCGCGATGCGTACTCTGGGACGCGATGACTCCCTCCTCGCAGACCTGGGCCTGGGCGTGGCCACACGAGCGGGGCGGGAGCCTGCGCCTGGCCTAGAACCAGCGCGACACAGCCCGCACCGCTCGACCGAGACCTTCCATCGTGAAGGTCTTTTTGCTTGTCTGAACGATGATCTCGACCGTGATCCCCACCGACCTGATCACCCCGCTCGCGGCATACCTCCGCCTGCGCGCGGCCGGGAGGGCGAGCTTCCTGCTCGAGTCGGTCGAGCGCGGGCGGATGGGCCGCCACTCGCTCGTCGGCTGCGGCTCCCGCATCGTCGACTTCGCCGGGGCGGAGGCCTGCGGCGAGGCCGTCGTCGGCTATCTCGGCTACGACCACGCGGCGCAGCTCGAGCCGACCGTGCAGCTGCCGGACGCGGGCCGCGGCCTGCCGGAGAGCCGGTTCGTCGTCGCCGAGATCCTCGTCCGCTTCGACCACGCCCGCGGGACGGCGGAGGTGCTCTGCGGCGACCCGTCCCACGTGACGGAGCTGCTCGAGGCTCGGCTCGACGGGCCCCCGCGCGGGAGCGCGACGACGGGCGCGACCCGACGGCTGCCGTCGCAGCACGACTATGAGCGGTCGGTCGAGCGCGCGAAGGAGCACATCCGCGCGGGCGACATCTTCCAGGTCGTCCTCTCGCAGCGCGCGGAGCGGCCGACGACCGTCTCGGCGCTCGACCTCTACCGCTCGCTCCGCCGCGTGAACCCGTCGCCGTATCTCTTCCTGCTCGAGCTGGACGGCATCGCGCTCGTCGGCTCGTCGCCCGAGACGCTGGTGAAGGCGGAAGGAACCCGTGCCACGCTCAACCCGATCGCCGGCACGACGCGGGCGGGCGACGGCGACGCGGAGCGCCTGCTCTCGTCGGAGAAGGACCGGGCCGAGCACATCATGCTCGTCGATCTCGGCCGCAACGACCTCTCGCGAGTCTGCGCCGCCGGGACGGTCAAGGTCGAGCGCTTCCTCGAGGCAGAGCGGTTCTCGCACGTCACGCACCTCGTCTCCGAGGTGGCGGGCGACCTGCGCGACGGCGTCACCCCGTTCGACCTCCTGCGCGCGTGCTTCCCGGCCGGCACCGTCTCGGGAGCGCCGAAGGTGCGCGCGATGCAGCTGATCTCGGAGCTCGAGGGCTACCGGCGCGGCCCCTATGCCGGCGCGATCGGCTACTCGCTGCCCGGCGGGACGTTCGACACCTGCATCGCGATCCGCACCGTCGTCCTCGCCGACGGTCTCGCGCTGCTCCAGGCGGGGGCCGGGATCGTGGCCGACTCCGACCCGGTCGCCGAGCACAACGAATGCCTGAGGAAGCTCGCCGCGCTCGAGACGGCGATCGACCTGGCGGAGGCAGGATGAAGGTCCTGATGATCGACAACTACGACTCGTTCACCTACAACCTCGTGCATCTGTTCGAGGAGCTCGGCGCGGAGGTGGTCGTGCGGCGGAACGATGCAATCACTGCGGACGAGGCGGCCGAGCTGGCGCCGACGCACCTCGTCGTCTCCCCCGGCCCCGGCCGGCCGGCCGACGCGGGCAACTCCGTCGCGATCGTCCGGCGGCTCGAGAGCACGCCGACCCTCGGTGTCTGCCTCGGCCACCAGGCGATCGTCGAGGCCTTCGGCGGCGAGGTCGGCCGCGCGCGCGAGCTCGTCCACGGCAAGGCGACGACGATCACGCACGACGGCGAGGGGCTCTTCGCCGGGATCCCGGACGACTTCCTCGCGGGCCGCTACCACTCGCTCGCGGCGACACGCCTGCCCGACTCGCTCGTCGTCACGGCGACCGCGCCCGACGGCGAGGTGATGGCCGTCCGTCACCGTGACCTGCCGATCGTCGGCGTCCAGTTCCATCCGGAATCGGTGCTCACGCCCTACGGCCCCGAGCTGGTGAAGAACTTCCTGGACGGCGAACGGTGAAGGAAGCGCTCGCCAAGCTCCTGGACGGGAAGGACCTGACGCGGGCGGAAGCGCGCGCGGTGATGAACACGATCATGCGCGGCGAGGCGACGCCGGGGCAGATCGGCGGCTTCCTCGTCGCGCTGCGGCTCAAGGGCGAGACCGCCGACGAGATCGCAGGCTGCGCGGAGGCGATGCGCGAGCACGCCGTGCGCGTCGAGCCGAAGCGCGCCGACCTCGTCGACACGGCGGGAACGGGAGGCGACGGCGGCAAGACGTTCAACATCTCGACGGCAGCGGCACTCGTCGCGGCGGCGGCGGGCGCGGGCGTCGCGAAGCACGGCAACCGGTCGGTCTCGTCGAAGTCCGGCTCGGCCGACGTGCTCGAGTCGCTCGGCTTCGACCTCGAGCTCGATCCCGGCCGGATCGCACAGTCGATCGACGAGCTCGGCTTCGGCTTCATGTTCGCGCCGACGCACCATCCGGCCATGAGCCACGCGGCCCCCGTCCGGAGAGAGCTCGCGGCGCGTACCGTCTTCAACGTGCTCGGTCCGCTGACGAATCCCGCCGGTGCGCGCGCGCAGGTCGTGGGCGTCTACTCGCCGACGCTCGTGCAGACGATCGCGCAAGTGCTCGCGCGCCTCGGCGCCCGGCGCGCGTTCGTCGTCCACGGCGCGTACGGCATCGACGAGCTCTCGCCCGCGGGGCCGAACCTCGTCTGCGAGGTCGTCGACGGGTTCGTGCGCGAGCGCGAGATCGACCCGGTCGAGCTCGGGATCGAGCGCTGTGCGCCGGAGGACCTGCGCGGCGGCACGGCCGACGAGAACGCGGCGAACATCCGCGAGGTCTTCGCCGGCGGCAACGGCGGCCGCAAGAACGCGATCCTGCTGAACGCAGCGGGGGCGATCGCGGCCGGTGGCCACGCGAAGGATCTCGCCGAGGGGATCGGCTACGCCCGCGAGGCGCTCGACTCGGGCGCCGCGGGCGAGCGGCTCGAGGCGCTGATCGCATTCTCGAAGCTCAAGGCGCCCGGATGAGGTTCGCCGAGGCGCTGCGCACCATCGATTTCGGCGCGATCGCGGAGTTCAAGCGCCGCTCTCCGTCCGCGGGCGAGCTGCGTCCCGACGGTGACGTCGCCGCCGTGGCGCGCCGGTACGAGCAGGCGGGCGCGACCGCGATGTCGGTCCTCGTCGACGAGCGCTTCGGCGGCTCCTGGGACGACCTCCGCGCGGCGCGGGCCGCGACGCGCCTCCCGCTGCTGGCGAAGGGCTTCTTCCGGGAGCCCGGCGATCTCCGGACGGCGGCGGCGGCCGGCGCCGACGCCGCCCTGCTCCTGCTGCGCGACCTCGACGACGCACAGGCGCGCTCGCTGATGCAGGCGGCGGAGTCGTTCGGGCTCGACACCCTGGTCGAGGCCCACGACGCGGACGAGGTCGATCGCGCGATCGCGCTCGGTGCGTCGGTGATCGGCGTCAATGCGCGCGACCTCGGCACCTTCCGGATCGACCGGAGCGCCCAGCTCGAGCTGCTGGCCCGCGTCCCGCGCGACCGGCTGGTCGTCGCCGAGTCCGGAATCGAGACGCGCGCCCAGGGCGCGGCCGCCGAGCTCGCCGGCGCGAACGCGATCCTCGTCGGCTCGACCCTGATGCGGGCCGCCGATCCGGGCGCGGCGCTCGAGCAGCTCACGGCGCGACCGCTCGTCAAGGTGTGCGGGCTGACCCGGCAGGAGGACGTCGACGCCGCGGTCGAGGCCGGGGCCGACATGGTCGGCTTCATCCTCGCGAAGGAGTCTCCGCGGCGCGCCGCGGCGGTCCTCGACGCTCCCGACACCGTGCTCCGCGTCGCCGTCTTCGTCGGCGAGCGCGAGGAGACGGACGCCGACCTCGACCAGCTCTACGCGCGCGAGAACGGGCGGCGCAGCCGCGACGCCGTCCTGCTGCGAGGCGGCGAGCACGTCGCCGACGTGGTCGACCTCCCCTGGGAGGCCGAGGACGCGACCCACTTCGAGCGTGCCCGCCGGAGCACGGGCCGCATCATGCTCGCCGGCGGGCTGTCCGCCGAGAACGTCGCCGACGCGATCCGGCAGGTCGGCCCGTGGGCCGTCGACTCCGCGCGCTCGACCGAGCGGGAGCCGGGCGTGAAGGATCACGACAGGCTGCGCGAGTTCGTCGAGGCGGCACGATGACGAGCGGCCTCTACGGCGCCTACGGCGGCCGCTACGTCCCCGAGACGCTGATCCCGGCCCTCGACGAGCTCGAGGCCGGCTGGCGCGACGCGCTGGCCGACGACGAGTTCCATCGCGTCTGCGACGACCTCGCCGCCAACTACGCCGGCCGGCCGACCCCGCTCACGCTCACGTCGAGGTTCGCGCCCGGCAAGCGGCTCTACCTCAAGCGCGAGGATCTCCTCCACACCGGCGCGCACAAGCTGAACAACGCGCTGGGCCAGGCCGTCCTCGCCCGGCGGCTCGGCAAGCACCGGATCGTCGCCGAGACCGGTGCCGGCCAGCACGGCGTCGCGACCGCAACCGTCTGCGCCCGCTTCGGGCTCCAGTGCGTCGTCTACATGGGCAGCGAGGACATGCGCCGCCAGCAGCCGAACGTCGAGCGAATGCGGCTGCTCGGCGCCGAGGTGCGCCCGGTCGAGTTCGGCACGAAGACGCTGAAGGAGGCGACGAGCGAGGCGATCCGCGACTGGATCACGAACGTCGAGACGACGTACTACCTGATCGGATCGTGCGTCGGCCCGCACCCGTATCCCGAGATCGTGCGAGAGCTCCAGGCCGTGATCGGCCGCGAGGCGCGTGAGCAGTTCCTCGCGGTCGAAGGGCGGCTCCCGGAGGTCGCAGTCGCGTGCGTCGGCGGCGGCTCGAACGCGATCGGGCTCTTCGCCGGGTTCATCGACGACGCCGGCGTGCGCCTCGTCGGAGTCGAGGCGGCGGGCGCCGCGAGCCTCACCGACGGGCGGCCCGGCGTCCTCCACGGGGCGCGCTCGTCCCTGCTCGCGGACTCGGACGGCCAGATCCTCGACGCGCACTCGATCTCGGCAGGCCTCGACTACCCGGGCGTCGGCCCCGAGCACGCCTTCCTCCGCGACGGCGGGCGTGCCGAGTATCTGGGCGCGACCGACCACGAGGCGCTGACCGCCTTCCGGCGGCTCGCCTCGACCGAGGGGATCATCCCCGCGCTCGAGCCGGCGCACGCGCTCGCGCGCGCGATCGACCTGGAGGAGGAGCTGATCCTCGTCTGCCTCTCCGGCCGCGGCGACAAGGATCTAGCCGAGGTGCTGAGCCGGTGACCGGCCGGTGCGGGGGGCGCCACGCGGGTCCCATCCCAAACCCCCACCCACCCAAGGGGATTGAGGTGAGGGTAGCGGCCGAAAGCGCCGGCGCGTGTGACGAAAGCGTGTCGAAACTGCACCGAAGCTTCCACAGGCGATGAAGCGGCTCGTCGTGTACCTGATGGCGGACGCGGAGACGCCTGCGCTCGCGGAGGCGGCTGTCGAGGGCGGCGCCGACCTCGTCGAGATCGGGTTCCCGTTCTCCGACCCGCTCGCCGACGGGCCCGTGATCCGGCGCGCAGCGGAGCGCGCGCTCGCGCGCGGGATGCGCACCGCGCGGTGCCTCGAGTGCCTCGCCGAGATCCGGAGCCGCGTCGACGTGCCGCTCGTCCCGATGACGTACGCCTCTCTGCTCGAGGCGTACGGCTACGACCGGTTCGCAGCCGATGCGGAGGCCGCCGGCGCGACGAGCCTGATCGTCGTCGACCTGCCCGTCGACGCCCATCCCGAGCTCCGCCGGATCCAGCTCGTCGCGCCGACCTCGACCGACGACCGCATCCGCGAGGCCGCGGCGGCGACGGACGGTTGGCTCTATCTCGTCACGCTGACGGGGACGACCGGCGCGCGTGCGGAGCTCTCCCCCGCCCTCGCCGGCCTCGTCGAGCGCGCACGCGCCGCGACCGAGCTCCCGCTCTACGCCGGCTTCGGCATCTCGACCCCGGCCCACGCCGCCGCGGCTGCGGCGCTCGCCGACGGGATCGCCGTGGGCTCGCGCGCGGTCGAGGTCGCCGAGGAGGGGCCGGCGGCGCTGCGCGCGTACGTCCGCTCGCTCCGCGAGGCGGTCGACGCGGCCGTCCCGGTATAGGGTCGGGCCGTGAACGAGAGCGTCAAGGTCGCGTGCCTCCAGGCGGAGCCCGCCGTCCTCGACCGGGAGGCGACGATCGACAAGCTCGCGGCGCTCACGGCCGAGGCGGCCGGTGAGGGCGCGCAGCTGCTCGTGTTCCCGGAGGCGTTCGTCCCCGCTTACCCGACCTCGGTCTGGGCACGCGCCCTCGCCGGCTGGGAGGAGCCCGGCGCGCGCGAGGCGTTCGCGCTGCTCGCGCGCGAGTCGGTCGAAGTTCCGGGGCCGGCGGCGGACCGGATCGGCGCGATCGCACGCGAGCACCGCGTCTGGATCGTCACCGGCGTGACGGAGATCGACCCCGAGCGGCCCTCGACCCTCTACAACACGCTCCTCTACCACGCGCCCGACGGCAGCCTCGCGCTGAAGCACCGCAAGCTCAAGCCGACGAATCACGAGCGGCTCGTCTGGGGCGAGGGCGACGGCGAGGGCCTCCGCGCGATCCCGACCGCGCTGGGGCGCATCGGCGGCCTGATCTGCTGGGAGAACTACATGCCGCTCGCGCGCTTCGCGCTCTACGAGTCGGGCGTCGAGCTCTACATCGCATCGACCGCCGACGACGGCGACGCGTGGCAGTCGACCCTCGTCCACATCGCCCGCGAGTCACGTGCCTTCGTGATCTCTCCGTGCCACTTCCAGCGCGCCGCGTCCTACCCCGCCGACTTCCCGCTCGCGGCGCTGCTCGAGGGCAAGGACGTGCTTGGCCGCGGTGGCAGCGCAATCCTCGGACCCGACGGCTCGTACCTCGCCGGGCCGCTCTACGGCGAGGAGGGGATCCTCTACGCGGAGCTCGACCCTGCGCGGCTCTGGGAGGAGCGGCAGCGCTTCGACGCCGCCGGACACTACAACCGGCCCGACGTCCTGCAGCTGACGGTCACGGCGGGCGGCCCGGGAGAGCTCCCCGGAGCCGAGCCCGGAATCGCCCACGCCGTGCC
>DAISLG010000014.1:0-16818 GCA_036820565.1 Gaiellaceae bacterium
CCTTCATCCCGTGGGCGCGGGCCTGGTAGAGGGCGTCCATCACCTCGCCGTAGACGTCGATCTGGAGCTGCTCGCTCGCACCGTTCCCGATTCGCACCGGCGTCGAGCCCTCGTAGCCGGAGAGCCAGGGAAGCTCGAGCTCGGTCAGCCGCCGGTCGCCGAGGACGCTGTACATGATCTGGAGGTCGCCGGGATCGCCGGCCGCGGCACGGAGCAGCCAGCGTCGCCACGCGTCGGCCTCGTCGACGTAGTTGGCCGAGACGAGCGCGAGCAGCGTCAGGGTCGCGTCGCGGAGCCAGCAGAAGCGGTAGTCCCAGTTGCGGACGCCGCCGATGTGCTCGGGCAGCGACGTCGTCGGGGCGGCGACGATCCCGCCGGTCGGCGCGTAGATCAGCGCCTTGAGCGCCAGCAGCGAGGTGTGGACGGCGTCGTGCCACTCGCCCTCGTAGCCGCAGCGGTCGCACCATTCGCGCCAGTAGCCGAGCGTGTCCTCGAGCGCCTGCTCCGCGTCGATCGCGTCAGGCACCTCTCGGTACGAGGGCGCCCAGGTCAGCACGAACGAGTGCCGCTCGCCCTCGGAGACGGTCAGCTCCGAGACGGTCGTGAGGTTCTCGCCGCGCGTCTCCGCGGTCGTGCGGAAGACGAGCGAGTCGGCGCCGGCCACCGCGACGCTCCCGCCGTCGACGCGCCGTACCCACGGGACGATGTGGCCATAGTCGAACCGGATCACGAGCTCCGAGGCGAAGTCGACGGTGCCGCTGACGCCCTCGACGATCCGGACGACGTCGGGCGCCTCCCCGCGAGGGGGCATGAAGTCGAGCACGCGCGCGACGCCGGTCTCCGTCTCCCAGGTCGTCTCGAGGACGAGCGTCTCGTCGAGATAGCGCCGCACCGCCGCGCCGCCGTCTGTGGGAGCGAGCAGCCAGCGGCCGTTCGACTCGTCGCCGAGGAGCGCCGCGAAGCAGGCGCCCGAGTCGAACCGCGGAAAGCAGAGCCAGTCGATCGAGCCGTCGCGGCCGACGAGCGCGGCTGTCTGGAGGTCGCCGACGAGCGCGTAGTCCTCGATCCGCCCGGCCATCAGCGGTTGTCCAACTCGAGCGCGAAACGTGACAGCCGCTTCGCCACTGCGCGCTCGAACTCCGCCTCGTATCGCTCCGCGAGTCGATCGTCGAGCGTGCCGGCGAAGCCGTCGCGCATCCCGGCGAGGATCTCCGTGCCGGTCTCGACCGCGTCGACGTAGTCGCCGTAGAGCTCCTCGGCCTCGTCGCGCTCGGCGGCGTTGTAGGCGGCGAGTCGCTCGTCGGTCTCCGCGATCACGTCGGCGTGCTCGGTGACGAACAGGTCGAGCTGGCGCGAGATCACGTCGTCGAAGCGGCGGCGGAAGATCACGCGAGCTCCCGGTACAGCGCGAGATGGGCCGCGGCGGCTGCGTCCCAGGTGAGGGCCTCTCGCGCCCGCCGTGCGCCGGCGCGGGCCGCCTCGAGCGCCGCCGCGTCGCCGAGCAGCTCCTGGGCCGCCTCGGCGAGCGCGTCGACGTCGCCGGCGGGCACGACGCGGCCCGCGCCGAACTGCCGCACCGGCTCGGCCAGGCCACCGACGTCGTAGACCACGGCAGGCACGCCCGCCCCGAGCGCGGCGAGCAGCGCCCCGCTCTGGTCGATCTCCGCGCGGTACGGAAAGAGCGCCACGGTCGCGTCTCCGAGCGCCCGCTCGAGCTCCGCCTGTGGCAGGTAGCCGAGCCGCCACTCGACTGCGTCGCTGACATAGCCGTCGAGCGGCTCGAGCGGGTCGCCCGCGACGATCAGCCGCGCGCCGATCCGCTCCGTCGCGGCGATTGCGTCGCCGAGGCCCTTGTAGGGCCGGATCACGCCGAGGCTGAGCAGCGTCCCGCCGTCGTCCGTGCGCGGTGGGTCGCTGGGGAAGACGGGGTGGGGGATGACGCGTGCGTCGGCGCCGAGCCCGGCGAGCGTCTCGCGGCCGTGCTCGCTGTGGACGACGACGCGGTCGAACTTGCCGAGCAGCTCGCGCCAGAGCCCGGTCTTCGACGCGGTCCTCCGCGGCAGCAGGTCGTGTGCGGTGAAGACGGCCGGCGACCGGAACCGCAACCGCCGGTCGGCGCGGGGCCACGCGAGCCACTGGACGTGGACGACGTCCTGGCCGCCGCGGGCCAGGGACCGCAGCACCTGGAGATGCTCGGCGGCCTTGAGCGGGAGCCGTAGACGCGAGCGCCGAAAGAGTCGCGACGAGAGCGGGTAGAGCGACTCGTCCCGCAGATAGCCGTCGGCGGCCGCGATCTCGCCGAAGCGGAACGGGGAGGTCAGCAGCCGCACCTCGGCCCCGGCGCGGCCGAGCGCGGCCGCGAGCTCGTGGTCGTACTGCGGCGTGAAGGCCGGTGGGTCGGCGAGGAGCACGCGCACGCCCCTAGATTAGTCCGGTGCTCGTCCGCAGCTGGAATGTGTTCCACGGCAACGCGAATCCGCCCGAGCGGCGTGCGTACCTCGACGAGATGGTGCGCCTCGCGTCCGCCGACCGCCCGGACGTCCTCTGCCTCCAGGAGGTTCCGGTCTGGGCCCTCGATCATTTGAGCGACTGGAGCGGGATGGACGCGGTCGGGGACGTCGCCGCACCGCCGAGGCTCGGGCCGCTCCCGTCGACCGCGTCGCTCGGCCGCGCGCTCACGTCCCTGAGCCACGGTCTGCTCCGCTCGGCCTTCGCGGGGCAGGCGAACGCGATCCTCGTGCGGCCCGGCGTGCGCGTCGTCGCGCACGACGCGATCGCGCTGAACGCGCGTCGCTTCCGGCGCGCCCAGTCGGCGTGGCTGGGGCTGGACTTGGTCGCCAGGCTCGCCTGGGCGAAGGAGCGCAGGATCTGCCAGGCCGTCCGCCTGCTCGACGGCGACGGGGCCCTGCTCGTCGCGAACCTCCACGCGACGAGCTACCCGTCCGACGAGCGGCTCGCCGACGCCGAGCTCCTGCGCGCCGCCACCTTCGCGGTCGCGGTTGCCCAGCCGGACGACGTCTGCGTGCTCGCGGGGGACTTCAACGTGAGGACGGCGCGGTCGCGCACCCTCGCCGACCTCGCCGGGCCCGAGTGGGGCTTTTCCGGGGACGCGCCCGGAATCGACCACATCCTCGTCCGCGGCGCTCACGCGACGACGGTGCGCCGCTGGCCCGACGACCGCAGGCGGCTGCACGGACGGCTCCTCTCCGATCATGCTCCGGTCGAGGTGACGATCGAATGACCTTCGACGAGGCCCGCGCGCGCTTCCCGGTGCTCGAGCGCTCCGCGTACCTGAACGCCGGCACGTTCGGGCCGCTCTCGCGGGCGACGATCGCCGCCCTCGCCGAGACCGAGCGGTGGGAAGGAGAGCACGGCCGGGGCGGCCGCGCCTACTTCGACCGGACGCATGAGCTCCGTGCCCGGGTGCGGGACCGGATCGCCGGGCAGATCGGCGCCGCGGCGGAGAACGTGGCGCTGACCGACTCGACCACGGCGAGCGTCAACATCGTCCTCGGTGGCCTGCGGCTCGGCCCGGACGACGAGGTCGTGACGACCGACGCCGAGCACCTCGGCCTGATCGGGCCCCTGGCGACGACCGGCGCCCGGCTGCGGATCGCGGCCGTGCGCGACCGCCCGGCGGCCGACGCGCTCGACGCGATCCGGGCGGAGATCACACCGAGGACCCGGCTGCTCGCCCTCTCGCACGTCGCCTGGACGACCGGGCACGTCCTCCCGGTCGACGGGCTGAGGGACGTGGGCATCCCGCTGCTCGTCGACGGCGCGCAGTCGGTCGGGGCGATCCCCGTCGACGTCACCCCGTTCGACTTCTACACCGTCTCTGCGCAGAAGTGGCTCTGTGGTCCGGCGTCGACCGGCGCACTGTACGTGCGCGAGCCCGAGTCGCTCCGGGTCACAGCGCCGAGCTACTTCTCGGCGGCGGTCTACGACCTGGCCGCGGGAACGTTCGAGCCGAAGGAGGACGCGAGCCGGTTCGACCCGGGCTGGATCCCGGCCGCCGCCCTCGCCGGGCTCGACGCGGCCCTCGACGACCTGCCGGAGTGGCGGTTCGAGCGGGCGGCAGAGACGGCCGCTCGCTGCCGCGCGCTCCTCGCAGAGCGGTACGAGGTCGTCACCGAGCCTGGCCAGGCGACGCTCGTCTCCTTCCGGCCCGACGGCGACCCCGCTCTCCTGGCGGCGTCCGCGTACGAGCAGGGCGTCGTCCTGCGCGACCTGCCGGGCACCGGCCTGCTGCGGGTCTCGTGCGGCTGGTGGACGAGCGAGGCGGACCTCGAGCGGCTACTCGCCGCTCTGGAGCCCTAGCTCGCCCGCGATCGGGCGCATCGCCTCGACCACGTTGCGGATGTGCTCGTCGAGCTCGACGCCGAGCTCCTCGGCGCCCCTGTAGACCTCGTCGCGGTGCACGCCGGCGGCGAAGGACGGCTGCTTCAACTTCTTCTTGACGGACTTCGGCTCGAGCCCCTCGAGACCGGTCGGGCGCACGAGGCCGCACGCATGGACGAAGCCGGACAGCTCGTCGCAGGCGAAGAGCGCCTTCTTCAGAAGCGTGTCGCGGGGCATCGCCAGATGCTCCGCGTGGGAGAGGACCGCCTCGATCACCTCCTCGGGGTACCCCTCCTCGCGCAGGATCGGCGCGCCGTCCTGCGGATGCTTGTCGAGCGTCGGGTGCAGCTCGTAGTCGAAGTCGTGGAGCAGCGCGGTCACGCGCCAGACCTCCTCGTCCTCGCCGAGCCGCCGCGCGTACGACGCGGTCGAGGCCTCGACGGCGAGCGCGTGCCGCCTGAGCGCCTCGCTCTTCGTGTAACGCGTGAGCGTCTCCCACGCCTGTTCCCTGGTCGGTGACACGACGGCTAGGATAGCCCGCTCGTGTCGTCTAGCGTTGTCACCGAGACCACGATGCAGTCCTTCGTCATCGAGGGCGGTCATCCGCTCGCCGGGCGCATCCGCGCCGCCGGCAACAAGAACGGCGCGCTGCCGATCCTCGCGGCCTGCCTCCTCACGGACCAGCCGGTCACCCTTTCGAACGTCCCGCGGATCCGGGACGCCGAGACGATGGTGGAGCTGCTCGCAAAGCTCGGCGCCGAGGCCGAGTGGACGGGCGAGAACGAGGTTCGCGTCCACGCGGCCGAGATCGCGAGCTCCGAGATCGACCCACAGCTCGCCAGCCGCATTCGCGCCTCGTTCCTCCTCGCGGGCCCGCTGCTCGCACGGCTCGGGCGGGCGAGCGTGCCGCCGCCGGGCGGCGACGTGATCGGCCGCCGCCGGCTCGACCCGCACATCCACGCGTTCGCCGAGCTCGGGGCCGAGATCGAGATCGACGATCGCTTCGAGATGCGCACGTCGGGCCTCGCCGGCGCCGAGATCTTCCTCGACGAGGCGAGCGTGATGGCGACCGAGAACACGGTCATGGCCGCGTCGCTGACGCCGGGCCGGACGACGATCGGCAACGCCGCCTGTGAGCCGCACATCCAGGATCTCTGCCGCTTCCTCGTCTCGCTCGGAGCCCGGATCGAGGGGATCGGGTCGAACGTCCTCCGCATCGACGGCGTCGACAGCCTCTCGGGCGGTACCTGGCGGATCGCGCCGGAGCACATCGAGGTAGCGAGCTTCATCGGGCTCGCCGCGGTGACGGGCGGCGACATCACGATCGACGAGGTCTCCGCCGAGGATCTCGTCCCGATCATGCCCGCCTTCGCGCGGCTCGGCATCCACATCGAGCTGAACGGGACGAGCGTCCACGTCCCGCCGGGACAGGAGCTGGTGATCCAGGACGACCTTGGCGGGCAGATCCCGAAGATCGAGGACGGCCCGTGGCCCGCCTTCCCCGCCGACCTCACCTCGATCGCCGTCATGGTCGCGACCCAGGCGCGCGGGACGATCCTGATCTTCGAGAAGATGTTCGAGAGTCGGCTCTTCTTCGTCGACAAGCTCGTCACGATGGGCGCGCGGATCGTCCTCTGCGATCCGCACCGGGTCGTCGTCACGGGGCCGGCGAAGCTCTACGGCCAGCGGATGGCGAGCCCAGACATCCGCGCGGGGATGGCGATGCTGCTGGCGAGCCTGTGCGCCGAGGGCACCTCGACGATCGGGAACGTCGCCGAGATCGATCGCGGCTACGAGCGCATCGACGAGCGGCTCCGCGGGCTCGGCGCCCACATCGAGCGCGTCGAAGGCTAGGAGGGACTAGCCCCGCTTCGTCGTCTTCTTCACGGTCGCGACGGTGTTGGCGACCGACGCGACATAGCGCTCGGAGGTGGCGACCGCGGTGCCCGCCTCGTTGATCGCCTCGACGAAGAACGAGTACCGGTGGCCGGGCTTCAGCGCGTATGAGGCGGTCGTCGAGGAGCCGGAGAGGATCACCCGCGGCGCGGCGTTGTCCTTCCGCACGGACAGGCGGTAGGCAGCGGCGCCCTCGCCGCGCCAGCTGAGCCGGACGAGCCTGCCGCTGCGCGAGCCGTCGAGCTCGACGGTCGTGGCCGTGCGCGGTGAGCCGGCGGCGCGGGCAACGGCTGCCGCGACGTCGATCACGCCGTAGCCGAGCTGCGGCGACCACGTTCCCGCGCCCGTGGCCGACTGCTTCAACGCGTCCGCGACGCCCTGCGCCGTGAGGGTCGGGTTCGCGGCCCACACGAGCGCAGCGGCTCCGGCGACCTGCGGCGCCGCATACGAGGTGCCGCTTCCGTAGCCGTACAGGCCCGCCGTGGATCCCGGCAGCGCGAACGGCGAGAACGCCGTCGCCGGAGCGGTCGACGAGAGCGCCCCGAGCACGTTGACCCCCGGCGCCGCGAGCGAGAGGTACGAGCCGGCGTTCGAGAAGGCGGCAGCGACGCCCTCCGCCGTCGAGGCTCCGACGGCGAGCCCCGTTCCGCCGGCGCCGTTCGAGCCGACCGGCTGGAGGAGCGCCGCCGGGTACTCGACGGGATTGCCCCGCTGCCCCTCGTTCCCGGCCGCCGCGACGAGGAGGGCGCCGTGCGACGCGGCGAAGTCGATCGCGTTGCGCTCGACGGCCGAGGTCGACGGGCCGCCGAAGCTCAGGTTGATCACCTGGGCGCCGTGGGAGACGGCGTAGACGATCGCGGACGCCTCGTCGACGTCGGTGAAGGTGCGGTCGCCCCGGTTGGCCTGGACGACGAGGAGCGTCGCGTCGCCGCCGAAGCCCGCGATGCCATCGTTGTTCGTGGTCGAGCCGGCCGCGAGCGAGGCGACGAAGGTGCCGTGCCCGGCGAGGTCGCGGACGTCCGGCCGCCCGGTGACGACGCTGTAGGAGGACGGGGCCTTGGCGGCCAGGTCGGGAGCCGTCAGGTCGGCGCCCGTGTCGATCACGGCGATCGTGACGCTCGACGCGGCCCGGAGCACCCACGTGGGCACGGTGTTCGACCGGGTCGCGGCGAACTGCCACTCGTACGCGCCCGCCGGCGTCGCGCCCGCGAGCGCGGGCTCGGCGGTGCTCCTGCGCGGCGCCGAGGGCTGCGCGAAGCGGATCCCCGGCGCGGCGCGCAGCACCCGGACGAACGCCGCGGTGTCGCCTGCGGGCCGCACCTCCGCGACGCGCAGGGCTCCGATCCGGCGGACGACGCGGGCCGGGTGCGCGCGGAGCGCCGAGGTGAGCGCCGCCGGTGACGTGTATCCGACCGAGACCGTTCCCGACGCACGGTGAACCGTCGCTCCCGCGGAGGGAACGACTGCAAGCGCCGCGAGAGCGGCGAACAGGCGCCGCGACCAACTCATCTCCCTTGCCCAATGTACGCGGCGAGCGCGGGGAGTTCATGGGCCGTTCGGCCCACCGTTACAAAGATGGGCCGGAAGGCCCACGGTTGCAAGTCGTAATACGGCCGGGTGTACGCTCGCACCGTGGAGGAGACCCGCACCGGAGTCCGCGTCGCGCTCGCGTCCGCAGGACGGGCGAGCACGGCGACGGGGCTCCCCGTCCTCGACCACCTGCTCGGGCTCCTCGCCGAGAAGGCGTGCTTCGACCTCGCGCTCGAGGTGGCGCCCGGGGGAGCCGACGCCGAGGTCGCGGCCGCGGGCCTGGCGCTCGGGCAGGCGCTCGCCGGGCCGCTCCGCGCCGAGGACGCCGCCGGCTACGGCTGGGCGATGGTCCCGGCGCGGGAGTCGCTCGCGAGCGTCGTGCTGGAGGTCGCCGACGAGCCGCTCGTGGTCTCGAACGTCGACCTCTCGCCCCAGCGCGTGGGCGGGCTCGCCACGGATCTCGTCGCGCGCTTCCTCCAGGAGCTGGCCGCCGGTGCCGGGCTCACGCTGCACCTGCGGCTCGTCGACGGCTCGGAGCCGCAGAACGTGCTCGAGGCGATCTTCAAGGCCCTCGGTGCCGCGCTCGGACAGGCGTGCCGGCCCAGGGGAAAGGGATAGGAATGGGGAAATCCGTCGTCAGGACCGAGAGCGCCCCCGCGCCGTTCCAGGGCGCGCCGTACTCGCAGGCGATCGCGGCGAGCGGCTTCGTCTTCGTCTCCGGCCAGCTCTCGCTGCGCCCGGGCGACAAGGAGCTCACGGGCGGCTCGATCGGCGAGCAGACCGAGCAGGTCTTCGCGAACCTGCGCGCGATCCTCGAGGAGGCGGGCACATCGCTCGAGAACCTCGTGAAGACGACGGTGTTCCTCCAGGACCTCGACGACTTCGCAGGGATGAACGAGGTCTACGCCCGCCACGTGGGCGACCGGCCGCCGGCCCGGTCGACGGTGGAGGTGGCGAAGCTCCCGTCGGGAGCGCTCGTCGAGATCGAAGCGGTCGCAATCCTCTGAGTGGGACGGCCTGCGGCCGCCGTCGCGGACAGAATGAGGCATGAAGGCGATCGAGGATTACGTCCTGGGGCTCGGCCTCGACGCGTACCTCGTCGGCGGCGCGGTTCGCGACGAGCTGCTCGGCGTCGACTGGAAGGACGCCGACTTCCTGGTCCCCGGCGTCGACACCGCGGAGCTGAAGGAGCGCCTGGCGCCGCACGGCAAGGTGGACGACCTGATCGTCGCCGACCGGCTGGTCGGCGTCCGGCTCTACCCGCGCGACCCCGGGATCCGGGCGCTCGTTCCCGCGGGGATCGAGTTCGCCCCGCCGCGGCGCGAGGAGTCGACCGGCCCGGGGCGCCACGACTTCGTGATCGTGGCCGACCCGTCGCTCTCGGTCGAAGACGACATGCGCCGCCGGGATTTCACGATCAACGCAATGGCCCGTCGCGTCGGCTCGGCCGACCTCGTCGACCCCTCGGGCGGGCGCGCCGACCTCGACGCGGGGATTCTCCGGACCGTGACCGAGCGAAGCTTCGCCGAGGATCCGCTGCGCCTCGTCCGCGGCCTGCGCTTCGTCTCGCAGCTCGACGTCGAGCCGGACGAGGAGACGCTGCGGCAGCTGCGCGAGCAGGCGGCGAGCGTCCGCCTCGTCTCGGGCGAGCGCGTCGGCGGCGGCCTGCACGCCGACGGCCTCGGCGAGCTCTCGAAGCTGCTGCTGGGCGCTCACCCGGGGAAGGCGCTGCGCCTCGCCCGCGACACGGGCGTCCTCGCGGAGCTCCTGCCCGAGCTCGCGCCGTCGGTCGGCTTCGACCAGGAGAGCCGCTTCCACGAGCTTCCGCTCGACGAGCACATCTTCATGGCCGTGCAGTTCTCGGCCGACCGCGACCTTCCGTTGCGCGTCAGGCTCGCGGCGCTCTTTCACGACGCCGGCAAGCCGGCCTCCGCGTGGCGTGACGAGCAGGGGCGGGCGCACTACTACGAGCGCGACGGCCCGGGTCACGAGGAGGTTGGCGCCGGGCTCACGGAGGCGGCGCTCCGCCGCCTGCGGTACCCGACCTCGCTGCGGACGCGCGTCGTGCAGATCGTTCGCCACCACATGGTCGGGATCGGGAACTACGACGCCCGCCGCGCGCGGAAGATGCTGGCGCGCTTCGGCGAGGAGCTGGCGCTCGACCTGCTCGACCATCGCGCGGCCGACGTTGCCGCGAAGCGCGATCCGGACCGGCGGCTCGCCCAGATCGCGGCGTTCCGGATCCTCGTCGAGCAGGAACGGTCGAGCGCGCACCGGGTCGGCGACCTCGCCGTGGACGGCTCCGACCTGATCGCGCTCGGCTTCACGCCCGGCCCCGCGCTCGGCCGGGCCCTGGACACGCTCGTCCGCGAGGTCGTCGACGACCCGGAGCTGAACCGCCGCGACCGGCTCGAGCAACGGGCGCGGGAGCTGCTCGCGTGATCCGCTGGGACGCACCCGGGCCGTACGAGGTCGTGTTCTCGACCCGCGCGGGCGGGGTCTCGGAGGGCCCGTACGCGTCACTCAACCTCGGCCGCGCGACGGCCGACGACCCCGAGCGCGCCGCCGAGAACCGCCGCCGGCTCTGCGCCGAGATTGGCGTCGACGCGGATCGTCTCGCGCTGAACGTGCAGCAGCATTCGGCCGTCGTCCATCGGGCCGAGCCGGGCCGGCGCGACGCGGAGGGCGACGGGCTCTGGAGCGACGTATCCGGGCAGCCCATGCTCGCGCTCGCCGCCGACTGCGTGCCGGTCGCGGTCGCGCGCACCGCCGGCGGGCCCGCGCTCGCGGTGCTCCACGCGGGCTGGCGCGGGCTCGCGGACGGGATCGTCGCCGCCGGAGTCACGGCGCTCGGCGGCCCGGTCGCCGCCTGCGTCGGCCCGGCGATCGGGCCGTGCTGCTACACCGTCGGACCCGAGGTCTCGGCGCGGTTCGACGCCGACCTGACCTGCGACGGCAGGCTCGACTTGTGGGCTGCGACCGAGCGGGCCCTCCGGCGCGCGGGCTGCGAGGCGGTCGAGCGCGTCGACCTCTGCACGAGTTGCAACCCGGAGCTCTTCTTCTCGCACCGGCGCGACGCCGGGGTCACCGGCCGCCAGGGGGTGATCGGTGTCGTCGCCTGAGTCGATTCGCGCGCGCTACGCGCGGATCCGCGAGGAGGTCGGCCCGCGCGTCACCGTCGTCGCGGCGACGAAGTACGTTGCGATCGACGAGATGGCCGCGCTGGCCGAGGCCGGGGTGGAGGTCGTCGGCGAGAACAAGGCTCAGGAGCTCGAGGCGAAGCACGCCGTCTACGGCGACGCGTTCCGCTGGCACTTCATCGGCCACCTCCAGTCGAACAAGGCGAAGGTCGTCGACCGGATCTGCGAGCTCGTCCATTCGGTCGACTCGCACTCGGCCGGGAAGCGGCTGACCGTGCCGGCGCTCGTCGAGGTCAACCTCTCCGGCGAGGAGACGAAGGCGGGGATCCACCCGGACGAGATCGAGCGGTACCTCCGCCCGAACGTCCGTGGGCTGATGACGATGCCGCCCGCCGCGGGCGATCCCGAGGCGTCCCGGCCGTACTTCCGCCACCTCCGCGAGCTGGCCGAGGCGCACGGGCTCCCAGAGCTTTCGATGGGCACGACGCAGGACTACCGCGTGGCCGCCGAGGAGGGCGCGACGCTCGTCCGCGTCGGATCAGCCCTCTGGCGGGGTTAACATCCCCGGCGACATGGCTCTCGGCGACCTCTGGAACCGCACGCTCGTCTACTTCGGCATCGCCGAGGAGGACGACGACGGCTGGGACGAGGACGGCTACGCGACGAACGAGGCGCTCGAGCAGACCTACAGCGAGCGGCCGAACGTCCGCCGCCTGACCCCGCGCCGCCGCGGCGCCGAGTTCGACGACTGGACGGAGTCGGAGCAGGCGACCGTCCGGGCCTCGGCCGTTCGCCAGCGACCGCGCGCGGTCGAGGCGGTGCCGAACCCCGCCACGGCGAGCGTGCACCTCGTGCTGCCGCGAAGCTTCAACGACGCCCAGCAGATCGCCGACAAGTTCAAGGACTCGATCCCGGTGATCCTCAACCTCCAGAGCGCCGACCAGGAGCTCGCGAAGCGTCTGATCGACTTCTCGAGCGGCCTGACCTACGCGCTCAACGGCGGCATGCAAAGGGTCGCGGACAAGGTTTTCCTGCTCACGCCGCGCAACGTCGAGGTCTCCGCCGAGGAGCGCGCCCGGCTGCTCGAGCGCGGCGGCTTCTTCAACCAGGCCTAGGAGGGATTGGCGAGACGTAGGCTGAGCCGTCGGGCTGCGCCGGCCGCCCCGATCCGGCGTCCTCGGTCGCGCCGATAGCTTCGGCTATCGACGCTCCCTGCGTCCTTGTCTCGGAACGCCCATCGCAGCCCGACGACGAGCGACGTTCCACCAATCCCTCCTAGTCGCGACAGGAACCCGGCTCGCGGAGCAGAACTCCCTCGTGATGGTGCTTCTCGATGCGATCAGTCACGTCGAGGCGTTCGTGGGCGTCTTCATCGGCGTCTACGTCCTCCTGATCTTCGCGTACGTGCTCACGTCGTGGATCAAGCTGCCCAGCGCGCTCAGCCCTGTGCAGCGGTTCCTGAACGACGTCTGCGAGCCGTACCTGCGGCTGTTCCGACGGCTCGTACCGATGGCGGGGCCGCTCGACCTGTCGCCGATCGTCGGCGTCTTCGCGCTGATCTTCTTCGGGAAGCTCGTCAACTTCTTGCTCGAGCTACTGCACTGACCCAAGGAGGGATTCGGATGGCGTACACACCCGTCGAGCTGAGACACGTACAACTGAAGCGCGGCCTGCACGGCTACAGGAAGGACGCGGTCGACCAGCTGCTGATCGACGTCGCGCAGAGCTTCGAGGACGTCTGGCGTGAGCGCGCCGACCTCGCCGACAAGGTCGAGGAGCTCGAGAAGGACCTCGTTCACCACAGGGAGCGCGAGTCGGCGCTGAACAACGCGCTCGTCTCGGCCGAGAAGTCCGCGGCGGAGGCGAGGGAGCTGGCGCAGAGCCAGGCCGACCTCGTCGTCGCCGAGGCCCACGCCGAGGCTCGATCGATCGTCCGCACGGCGACGGGCGACCGCGAGCGGCTCCAGGCCGACGCGCGCCGGATCCGGTCGCTCTTCCGCTCGGCGCTCGAGATCGTCGAGGAGGCGCCGGAGCCGGACGCCGCCGCGCCGAAGGTCGGCGAGACGTGGCCGAAACGGGAGGACACTAGGGAGTTCGAGACGCCCCAGCGGCCGAACCTATACTTGTCGAAAGACGCGTGAGCGTCGGCGGGGCCCGACCCCGCTTTCATCGTTCCGGGGCCTGAAAGGACGCCATGAGCGCGATCGACACCAAGGAGTTCCAGCAGCTGCTGCTCGACGAGCGCGAGCGCGTCGCGGGCGCGCTCGAAGGTCTGCAGGACTCGATCTCGCTCGAGCAGGAATCCGGCGAGATCCACGCCGGCGTGGACAACCATCTCGGCGACACCGCCACGATCACCTACGACCGCGAGCTCGATCAGACGCTCGAGGAGAACGAGAAGCACGTGCTCGACGCGATCGACGCGGCGCTCCAGCGGATCGAGGACGGGACGTTCGGCACGTGCTCTACGTGTGGCAAGGAGATCGGGGAGGAGCGCCTCCGCGCGATGCCGTACGCGACGCGGTGCATCGACTGCAAGCGCAAGGAAGAGCGGGGTTGACCGACACGGCGTCGCGGCGCGCCGACGTCAGGGTCGGGTCCTCGACCGACGGCCTCACGCCTCTCTCCGTCGCCGAGCGCTCGCTCGCCGCGGGCTCCGTCCAGTGGATCGGCCTCGCGGCCGTCGCCGCCGTCGCCGTTGCGGCGGACCAGGTGACGAAGCAGATCGTCTCGAGCCAGCTCGCGATCGACGAGCAGGTGCGGGTGGTCGGGCCCGTCTCGATCCACCACGTCCAGAACTCCGGGATCGCCTTCGGCCTGTTCGCGAGCGCGACCGCACTCGTCGCGCTGCTCACGGCCGCGGCGGTCGCGTGGATGCTCGTCTTCTTCGCGCGCTCCGGCGCTCGGCACCCAGTGCTGCCCGCGGCGCTCGGCCTGTTGATCGGCGGGAGCGTCTCGAACCTGATCGACCGTGTCCGGCTCGGTCACGTGACCGACTTCATCGACCTCTCCTTCTGGCCGGCGTTCAATCTCGCCGACAGCTTCATCGTCGTCGGCGTCGCGATCCTGTTCGCCGCCCTCGTCGCCGCCGACCGCCAGCCGCGCCGCCGCCCCGTCGCCGCGACGCGCTCCTGACAGGCTCGGAGGATGAACGTCCACGTTCCCGACGACGCCGCCGGGCTGCGGCTCGACCGGTTCCTCGCGGGGCTACCGGCGATCGGCTCGCGGGGCGCTGCGGAGCGGCTGTTCGAGTCGGGCCACGTGCTCGTCGACGGGGAGGCACGGCCGAAGAGCCACCGGCTCGAGGGCGGGGAGGAGGTGGAGCTCGAGCAGGTCGCGGCGACGCCCGTCGTCGAGGCCGAGCCGGTCGAGCTGCGTCTCGCCTACGAGGACGAGCACCTGCTCGTCGTCGACAAGCCGGCGGGCCTCGTCGTCCACCCGGGGGCGGGTCACGCGACCGGGACGCTCGTTCAGGCGCTCGCCGGCCGCTCGGGGGGCGGAGAGGACCCCGAACGGCCCGGGATCGTGCACCGGCTCGACCGCGACACCTCGGGACTGATGGTCGTCGCGCGCACCGAGGCGGCCCACGCCGAGCTCCAGCGCCTGATCCGCAGCCGCGAGGTCGAGCGCGGCTACCTCGCGCTCGTCCGCGGCCACCCGCGCTCGCGCAGCGGCACGATCGAGGCCCCGATCGGCCGCGACCGGCACGATCCGACGCGCCGCTCGCTCGACACGGACACGCCCCGCGACGCCGTCACGCACTTCGAGGTCGAGCAGCTGTTCGACGGCCACGCGCTCGTACGCCTCCGGCTCGAGACGGGTCGCACGCACCAGATCCGCGTCCACCTCGCGGCGGTCGGCCTGCCCGTCGCCGGCGACCGCGTCTACGGCGTCCGGCACCCCGGCCTCGCACGGCAGTTCCTCCACGCGGCGACACTCGGCTTCCCGCATCCGGTCACCGGCGAGCGGATCGAGCTCGAGTCGCCGCTACCGCCCGACCTCTACGGCTGCTTGGCGCGCTTGGCCTGATACTGGCGGGCGTCGGCGAGCCGGAGGAGGCCGTCGGCGTCGTGGGACTCGGTCGGGTAGTGCGCGTGACCCGCGCTGAACGAGAAGATCAGCGGGAGCTGACCCAGCCCGACCAGCTTGGCGACGCCGTGCTCGAGCCGGGAGAGGAAACGCGGACCTGCTTCGGCGTCGGACTCGAGCAGCAGCACCGCGAACTCGTCGCCGCCCATCCGGCCGGCCAGGTCCGAGCCGCGCAGGATCTGCTCGACGAGCCGCGCGATCGCCCGCAGCACGGCGTCGCCCTCGACGTGGCCGAGCGTGTCGTTGATCCGCTTGAACTCATCGAGGTCGAAGAAGACGAACGTCAGACCGTGGTCGTACCGCTCGGCGCGGACGAGCTCGCTGTCGAGGATGTCCGTCAGCGCCTGGTGGTTGAGCAGCCCGGTGAGCGGGTCGCTCCGCGCCTGGTCGGCGAGCTCGGCGGTCGCGCGGTCGAAGTAGGCGACGACGCACTCGGTCACGATCTTGTCGATCGTGTCGTTCAGGCGGCGCTCGATCGTGAGGATGTCGCCCGTCTCGAATGCGGCGACGCGGCGCGAGACGAAGCGCCAGAGGACGCGGCGGAGGATCAGCAGCTCGGTGACGATCTCGCGTGGCGCGAACCCGAGCGCCTCGCGCTCGCGGGCGTGGTCGCGGGCGAGCGCCGCCAGCGGGCTGCCCCGGCGCATACGGCCCGGCTGCGGCTGTTCGACCTCGCGCGCGAGCTCGCTGATGAACGTCGGCACGTCACCGAGCTGGCTCGTGACAGTCATCCGGGCGAGCGACGGGATCGCGTCGTCGGCGAGCCCCTCCTGGATGACCTCCTGGGCGAGCTCCCAGCCGGCCTCGCGGATCTCCTGACCGAGTTGTTTCAGCGCAGGCTGAGCTTCGTGCGTCGTCGCCACCCCTTTCCGAACGGAGAACGGTGGCGAAAAGCTACTCGCTGGTACCATGCCTGCGTCTTCCCGTCCCCGACCCGGCGGAATCACGCGGGTGGCGGTGCCGGTCTCCGACCGGTTCCACCCGGGCCCGCCGGCCAAGCTTCACCCACTCAACCGAAAGGGGTTTCACCCGTGTCTGTCGTCTCGATGCGAGAACTCCTGGAGGCCGGGGTTCACTTCGGCCACCAGACGCGCCGCTGGAATCCGAAGATGAAGCGATTCATCTTCAACGAGCGCGGCGGTATCTACATCATCGACCTCCAGCAGACGCTCGAGCTGCTCGAGGAAGCGCACGCCTTCGCGAAGGCGATCGCGGACCGCGGCGGCTCCGTCCTCTTCGTCGGCACGAAGAAGCAGAGCCAGGACGCCGTCGAGGAGCACGCGAAGCGCGTCGGCATGCCGTACGTCAACCATCGCTGGCTCGGCGGCCTGCTCACGAACTGGCGGACGATCTCCGACCGGATCGAGCGCCTGCACGAGCTGCGCGGACTGAAGGAGAACGGCCAGCTCGACCTGCTCCCCGCGAAGGAGCGGATCTCGATGGAGGCCGAGCTCGAGAAGCTCGATGCGAACCTCGGCGGCGTCGCGGAGATGCGCCGCCAGCCCGACGCGGTGTTCATCGTCGACCTGAAGAAGGAGCAGCTCGCGGTGCGCGAGGCGCGCCGGCTGAAGCTGCCGATCATCGCGCTCGTCGACACGAACGCCGACCCGGACGAGGCCGACTACATCATCCCCGGCAACGACGACGCGATCCGCGCGTGCAACCTGATCGTCAAGGTCGTCGCCGACGGTATCGAGGCCGGCAAGGCGAAGGTGACCGAGGAGGAGCTGACCGCGAGCAAGAACGGTGCCGAGCCCGAGCCCGAGCCCGAGGCCGCCGTCGAGCCCGAAGCCCCGGCCGAGGAGCCCGACGCGCCCGCCGA
>DAISLG010000014.1:16918-20595 GCA_036820565.1 Gaiellaceae bacterium
GAGCCCGACGCGCCCGCCGAGGAGCCCGAAGCCCCGGCCGAGGAGCCGGCCCAGTGACCGAGATCTCTGCAGCACTCGTCAAAGAGCTCCGGGACGCCACGAGCGCGGGGATGATGGACTGCAAGCGCGCGCTCCAGGAGACCGCGGGCGACTTCGACGCCGCCGTCAAGCTCCTGCGTGAGAAAGGCATGGCCGCGGCCGGCAAGCGCGCCGACCGCGAGACGGCGGAGGGCAAGGTCGGTGTCCGCATGGACGGCGCCGTCGGCACGCTCGTCGCCGTCGGCTGCGAGACCGAGCCCGTCTCCAACAACGAGGAGTTTCTCGCGTTCGCGAAGAGCGTGCTCGAGGCCGTCGAGCAGGGCGGCCCGGAGGCGGTCGCGCAGCTCGAGGAGCAGCGGGTGGCGCTGGCCGGGAAGCTCCAGGAGAACATCCAGGTCGTCGGCGCCACGCGCTTCGAGGCCGCCGACGGCGAGGAGCTCGCGCAGTACGTCCACCCGCCCGCCAACAAGATCGGCGTGCTCGTCAAGACGAAGGGCGGCTCCCCCGAGCTCGCGCGCCAGGTCGCGATGCACATCTCGTTCTCGCGGCCGACCTACGGCAAGCGCGACGAGGTTCCGGCCGAGCTCGCCGACGCGGAGCGCGCGATCCTCGAGAAGCTCCCCGAGGTGCAGGGCAAGCCGGAGGAGGTTCGTGGGAAGATCGTCGAAGGGATGCTGAACAAGCGCTTCTACTCCGAGTCGGTCCTGACCGAGCAGCCGTGGATCCACGACACCGGGCTGACCGTCCAGAAGGCGCTCGACGCGGGCGGCATGGAGCTCGTGGAGTACGCCTGGTACTCCGTCTCCTAGCGTGGAGCTCCGCCGCGTCCTGCTGAAGCTGTCGGGCGAGGCCCTGATGGGCGACCGCGAGTACGGGATGGACCCCGGCACGATCGCCGCGATCGCCAAGGAGATCGTGGACGTCGCCGAGCACGGGCTCGAGGTCGGGCTCGTGATCGGCGGCGGCAACATCTACCGCGGGATCGAGGCCGCCGCCGAGGGGATGGACCGGGCGACCGGCGACTACTCCGGGATGCTCGCGACCGTGCTCAACTCGCTCGCCGTCCAGGACGCGCTCGAGCAGCTCGGCGCGCAGACACGGGTTCTCTCCGCGCTCGAGGTGCAGGAGGTGGCGGAGCCGTACATCCGCCGGCGCGCGATCCGCCACCTGGAGAAGAAGCGGATCGTGATCTTCGCCGGCGGCACGGGCAACCCGTTCTTCACGACCGACACGGCCGCGGCCCTGCGTGCACTCGAGATCGGCGCCGAGGCGCTGCTGATGGCCAAGAACGGCGTCCGGGGCGTCTACGACGGCGACCCGAAGGTCGATCCGGACGCCGAGTTCCTGCCGGAGCTGACCCACCTCGACGCGATCGAGCGCGGCCTCAAGATCATGGACACGACGGCGCTCTCGCTCTGCATGGACAATCACCTTCCGATCTACGTCTTCGAGCTCGACGGTGGCAACATCGGCCGGGTCGTCGACGGCGAGCGGATCGGCACCATCATCTCCACACCCACGGAAATCGGAGCCAAGCGATGATCGACGATCTCATCCAGGACGCGAGCCGCCGGATGGACAAGACGGTCGAGACGACCCGCGACGCCTTCAACTCGGTGCGCACCGGCCGCGCCTCCGCGTCGCTGCTCGACCGGGTCACGGTCGACTACTACGGCACCCCGACGCCGCTGAAGAACCTCGCGACGATCAACGTGCCCGACCCGCGCCAGCTGACGATCCAGCCGTTCGACCCGAGCTCGATCAAGGGGATCGAGAAGGCGATCCAGGAGTCCGATCTGGGTCTGACCCCCTCGAACGACGGCAAGCTGGTCCGGCTGCCGATTCCACAGCTGACCGAGGAGCGCCGCAAGGAGTACGTCAAGGTCGTCCGCGGGATCGCCGAGGACGGGCGCATCGCGGTCCGCAACGTGCGCCGCGACGTGATGCACGATCTCAAGGAGCTCGTCGTCAACGGCGACGTCGGCGACGACGAGGAGCGGCGCGCCGAGGACCGCGTCCAGAAGCTGACCGACGAGCACACCGGCAAGATCGACGAGCTCCTGAAGAAGAAGGAAGCAGAAATCATGGAGGTCTAGGCCTCCATGAGCCTGCTCACCCGCTTCAAGACGCTTCGCAACCTCCAGGCCGCGCCCGAGCCCGAGCTGCCCGAGGTCGCGAGCACGGTTGCGATCATCATGGACGGCAACGGCCGCTGGGCGAAGCGGCGCGGCGTGCCGACCGCGGCCGGCCATCGGGCCGGGACGAGGGCGCTGAGGCGAACCGTCGAGGCGGCGATCGACCTCGGGGTCGAGTCGCTCTGCGTGTACGCGTTCTCGACGGAGAACTGGTCGCGGCCCCGTGACGAGGTCGACGCGCTGATGGAGATCTTCGGCGAGACGATCGAGCGCGAGCTCCCCGACCTCGCGAAGCAGGGGGTGCGCACGCGCTTCATCGGGCGCCGCGACCGCGCTCCGCAGGAGCTCCAGGAGCGGATGGCCGGGCTCGAGGCGGACACCGCCGAGAACGACCGGCTCAACCTCTGGATCGCGTTCGACTACGGCGGCCGCGCCGAGCTCGTCGAGGCCGCGCGCCGCGTGGCCCGGAGCGGGGAGGAGCTCTCCGAGGAGTCGATCTCGGCGAACCTGTACGCCCCCGAGCTGCCGGACCCGGACCTGCTGATCCGCACGTCCGGGGAGATGCGCGTCTCGAACTTCATGCTCTGGCAGCTCGCCTACGCCGAGCTCGTCTTCGTCGACACGCTCTGGCCCGACTTCGGCGAGCCCGACCTGCGGGCAGCGCTGGCGGAGTACGCTCAGCGCCGCAGGAACTTCGGCGGTAGGTGACTCTCCCGGCCCGATGAATCCCTTCGTCTCCAGAATCGTCGTCGGCCTGGCCGGCATCCCGGTCGTGCTCGGCTTCGTCTGGTTGGGCAGCTGGTGGCTGTTCGGGCTCGCGGCGGTCGCCTGCATGATCGCCCTGCACGAGTTCTACTCGGTCACGCGCGAGCTGCGGCCCCTCCTGCCCGCGGGGTACATCGGCGCGCTGCTCGCGCTCCTCGGCGCGGAGCTCGGCGGGATCGACTGGCTGACCGGCGGCTTCCTGGCGACGCTCGCGCTCGCGTTCCTGCTGAAAGGGATCGCCGAGACCCGGCAGTCGACCACGGTCGCCGTCGGAGCGACGGTGCTCGGCGTCGCCTGGATCGGCCTCGGGCTCGGGCACCTGATTCTCGTGCGCGACCTTCCGGATCACGGACGTCTCGTCGCGGTCGCCGTGATCCTGTGTGTTTGGGGGGACGACACGCTGGCGTACTTCGCCGGACGCTTCCTCGGCCGGCACAAGCTCGCCCCGGTCGTCTCGCCGGGCAAGACCTGGGAGGGGTTCATCGCGGGGACGGCGGCGGCGATCTTCGTCGCGTTCGTGGCCTTCTACAAGCAGGACTACCTGACGATCTGGCAGTCGCTCGTCTTCGGCGCCGTGATCGCCGCCGCGGCCCCGATCGGCGACCTGTTCGAGTCCGCGATGAAGCGGGACATGAAGATCAAGGACACGGGGCGGCTCCTGGGCGCCCACGGAGGCGTGCTCGACCGTATCGATGCGCTGCTGTTCGCGTCGATCGCGGCCTACTACACGATCCTGGC
>DAISLG010000015.1:0-20240 GCA_036820565.1 Gaiellaceae bacterium
TCGGCTCGCAGTTCACCCTGTTCGCGATGTGGTTCGACATGGAGTCGAACAAGGACCTCCGTTAGGAGGGCTCGGGCCGTCTGGCCGTCCCTGTTTAGTGGGCCCGTGCAGATCGCCGCCCCGCTGTCGCTACGGTCGCGGTTCGCGCCTGCAGTTCTTCCCGCCGGGCTAGCATGCGGGTGGTTGGGTACGGCGCTGCTGGCGGGCGGCTTTTTCACCGCGACTGCAGCGCCGCTCGCGCTCGCGACGTTGAGCGTGCTCCTCTTTTTGGCGGCCGTCGGCCGGCTGCGGCTCCCTTCGGTCGGAGTCATCGCGCTGGCGGCGCTGGCCGGCTGGACGGCCACCGCCGGCGTGCTCGCCCACTCATCCGCTCGCCCGCTCATCCTGCCGATTCTCTACGCGTCCGCGCTCTGGCTCGCCGAGCACGCCGACGGGACGGAGCTGCTGCGGATGCTCCGTCTCGCCATCTTGGCGCTGTCGCTGGTCGCGTTGGCTGCGCGCCTTCTGTCGCTGGCGCCCACGGCTGGACAAACCTCTTCGCGTCTCCAGTGGCCGATCACCTACTCGAATGGCCTGGGGCTCGTGGCTGCGGCAGGCGTCCTCCTGTGGCTGACCCGTCTCGACCGCCCGTCGCTCGCCGCAGCGGCAGTCTGCGCAACGGCGATGATCTTGACCTTTTCGCGAAGCGCAATCTTCGGTTGCGCCCTCGCGCTCCTGGTGAAGGCTGTCGTTTTGCGCCGCCGACTGCCTTCCTCGGGCCTCGCGACCGCGGCAATCGTCTGTGTCGCCGTCGGGGTGTTCCTCGCGCCGGGCATGCTCCGATCCTTCGACGCGTCTTCGCCCGACTCGCGCGACGTGCATAGGCTGGCGACGTTGTCCGGGCATGGTCGTACGGCCCTGTGGCGGGCGGCATGGGAGCAAGGGACGGAGCACCCCGTCATCGGCGTCGGCCCCGGAGGCTTCTCTGCCCCTTCCGGCGAGAGGAACGCTCATTCGCTCGAGCTCCAGACCTACGCCGAGACAGGAGTCGTCGGCGTGCTGGTTCTGCTCGCCTTCCTCGCCTACGGCATCTGGGTGACACGCTTGGACGCGACGGCCGCCGCCGCTGTCGCGCTGTGGATCACGGTCTCCGCCGTCGACTGGGATTGGCAACTGCCGGCCGCCACATTGCCGGCGATCTTCGCGATCGCGTCGTGCCGTCCGACGCGGCCTCTACGTTGATGTGCGTGCTTCGCTTCTCGAAGTTCCGCTTTCTTCTGGCGATTCTCGCGGCCGCGGGTGTCTCTGTGTCTTGCGCAGTGTTCGTCCTCGCCGCGCCTGGAGTCGCCCATCGCAGCGCCTCCGCCGCGGTGTACTGCTTCCCGGCCGACAAGGCCAAGCGCAAGACCGCCCTGGACCAGGCGAAGAAGTCCAGCAGCGCAGCGGCGGCCGCTGCAAGCTCCGCGAACGCCAGCGTGACCGGTGCGCGCGCAGCGGTGACGAGATCGAGCGCCGCGCAGGCGAAGGCTCGCGCTGCGTACTTCAAGACTCACAAGAAGGTGAAGCTGCGCGCGGCGTTCAGGAAGAGCCAGTCGAAAGTGCTCGCGCGCGCCAAGTTGGCGCTCGCTGCTGCCGTCACCTCGGCTCGTGACGCGGCCGTCTCTCTGGCGCAAGCTCAGTCGGCCCAGCGCTCGGCGCAGGCTTCGTACGACCAGTGCGGCTGAGCGGACGACCTCAGGGCTCGTTCCTGGGCGACGGGTCGCGCGTAAGCAGTTCGTAAGGCTTCCGGCGAGCCGCGCCGCAGCGCCAGTATCCTGCTGGGCGTGCCAACGTCAGTCGTCACCGGCGGGGCCGGGTTCCTCGGGTCGCACCTCTGCGACCACCTGGTCGAGGCGGGCGAGCGCGTGATCTGCGTCGACAACCTCGAGACCGGGTCGCTGCACAACATCGAGCACATCCGCGACGAGCGGTTCACCTTCCAAAACCACGACGTCACCTTCCACCTCGAGATCGACGAGCCGGTCGACTTCGTCTACCACCTCGCCGCGCTCGCGAGCCCGATCGACTACCTGCGCCAGCCGCTGCACTCGCTCAAGGTCGGCTCGTACGGGACGCACAACGCGCTCGGCCTCGCGAAGTTCAAGCGCGCGCGGTTCCTGCTCTTCTCGACCTCCGAGGTCTACGGCGACCCGCTCGTCCACCCGCAGCCGGAGACCTACTGGGGCAACGTCAACCCGGTCGGCCCGCGCGGGGTCTACGACGAGGCGAAGCGCTACGCCGAGGCGCTGACGATGGCCTACCACGGCCAGCAGGGCGTCGACACGGCGATCGTCCGGATCTTCAACACGTACGGGCCGCGGATGCGCCCGCACGACGGCCGCGCGATCCCGAACTTCGTCCGCCAGGCGCTCGAGGGCTCGCCGATCACGGTCTACGGCGACGGCACCCAGACGCGCAGCTTCTGTTACGTCGACGACATGATCCGCGGGCTCGTCTCCCTCGCGCGCTCGGGTGAGCACCTGCCGGTGAACATCGGCAACCCGGGCGAGTTCACGCTGCTCGAGCTCGCGAGGAAGGTGATCGAGCACTCCGGCTCGAAGAGCGAGATCGTCTACGAGGCGCTGCCGGTCGACGACCCGCAGCAGCGCCGGCCGGACATCACTCGCGCGCAGCAGATCCTCGGCTGGGAGCCGGAGATCGACCTCGACGAAGGCCTGCGCCGCCTGCTCGCCGCTGCCCAGCGGGAGCAGGTGCGTGTCTAGAACGCTCGCGGTCGCAGCCCTCCTCGCGTCCCTGCTGGCCCTGACGGTGCAGCCGGCGCAGGGCTCGCGCTTCCTCAAGGTCGGCCTCTACGACGAGTCCCAGACGCTCTACGGGCCGGTCGACAAGACCTTTCCGATCCTGAAGGCGCTCAACACGCAGGTGCTGCGGACGAACCTCTACTGGGGCGGCCGCTTCGGCGTCGCCTCTGGCCGTCCCGCGCATCCCGCCGACCCGGCCGACCCGGCCTACGACTGGGGCCTCTACGACCGCCTGGTCGACTACGCGGCGCAGTACGGGATCGCGGTCGTCTTCTCCGTCTACGGGACGCCCGGCTGGGCGAACGGCGGCAAGGGCCTGAACGCCGCGCCGCTGAAGCCGCTCGACCTGCGCAACTTCGCCTACGCCGCCGCCAGGCGCTACAGCGGCACCTTCCCGGACGCCGAGGGGAAGCCGCTCCCGCCCGTGCGGCGCTGGCTCGCGTGGAACGAGCCGAACAACCCGGTCTTCCTCGCCCCGCAGTTCCGGCGCGCCGGCTCGACGTGGGTCGTCCAGTCGGCGGTCGACTACGCGAAGATCTGCAACGCGGTCTACTCGGGCGTCCACGGCACGCTGATCGCGGGCGAGCAGGTCGCGTGCGGCGTCACCGCGCCGCGCGGGAACAACCAGCCGCGCTCGGACCGTCCCTCGGTCTCGCCCGTCGCCTTCCTCCGGGCCGCGAAGAAGGCCGGGATGAAGAGCTTCGACGCGTACGCGCACCATCCGTACTACGGCTCGAACGCCGAGGGCCCGACGACGCGGCCGCCGCAGGTGCGCGGCGCCGACCCGACGGCGGTCACGCTCGCGAACATCGGGACGCTGATCTCGGAGGTGACGCGGCTGTACGGCCCGAAGCGGATCTGGATCACCGAGTACGGCTACCAGACGAACCCGCCGGACGCGCTCTTCGGCGTCTCCTGGGCGAAGCAGGCGCTCTACCTGAAGGAGGCGTTCGCGATCGCGCGGCGCAATCCGCGGATCGACATGATGCTCTGGTTCCTGCTGAAGGACGAGCCGACGCTCGGCGGCTGGCAGTCGGGCTTCTACTCGGCCGCGGGGAAGCGCAAGCCGTCGTTCACGGCGTTCCAGGGGCTGCCGCGCTAGGGGCAGGCAGCCCTTCCGCCGCGAGCAGCGAGCGGTACAGGCGGTCGATGTCGTCGACCAGGCGAGCAACTGCGTACCGCGGCAGGACACGCACGCGGCCCGCCTCGCCCATCCTCGCGCGGAGCGCGGGATCCGCGGCGAGCCGCTCCAGCCTGTCGGCCACGTCGTCCACGTTTCCCGGATCGACGAGGAAGCCGTCGACCCCGTCTCGGACCACGTCGGGGACGCCTCCGACGCGCGTCGCGACGACGGGACGTCCAGCCGCGAGCGCCTCGATGGCGCTGACCGGCGTGCCCTCGTTGCTCGAGGGAAGGATCAGCGCGTCGATGAACGCGTAGTAGGCGGCGACCTCCTTCTGGTAGCCGACGAACAGACAGTGGCGCGAGACGCCGAGCTCGTGCGCACGCTCCTCGACCTCGTCCCGGTCGGGACCCTCACCCACCATGCACAGGACCGCGTCGACGCCGCGCGCGCGGAGCCGCTTGAGCGCCAGCAGCACATCGTCGGTGCGCTTGACGCCCGTCATCCGGCCGACCCAGCCGACGACGAAGGTCTCGTCGGCGACGCCGAAGAGGCGTCGAAACGCCTCCCGGTCGTCTTTGCCGGCGTTCGTCCTGCCCTCGAGGTCGATCCCGAGCCGGACGACTCCGAACCGGCGTGCCGGCGCGACGCCGAGCTCGACGAGGTCGTCGCGCACCTGCGGGCTGACGGCGATCAGCGCGGTCGTCGAGCGCGCGAGCGTCCGCTCGATCTGCTTGAACGCGCTCGCCCGGATCGGGTCGAAGTAACCGCGGAGCACGTGGCCGTGGAAGGTGTGCACCATGATTGGCGGCCGCGCATTCCCGGCGAGCAGGGCCGCGATCCGACCGACGGCCCCCGCCTTCGCGGTGTGCGTATGGAGGATGTGCGGCCGCTCGCGTTTGATGATCGAGACCAGCTTCAGCACCGCGATCGGATCGAAGACGGGCGAGATCTCGCGGTAGAGCTGCGGCACCTGGACGATCGGGACGCCGAGGTCGTCGGCGACGAACGACATCGAGCTCTCGCCGCGCGCCAGCGTCCCGGCGACGAGCGTCGTGTCATACCCCCGCGATTTCAGCCCAGCGCTCAGATACGCGACGTGCAGCGCGGGGCCGCCCATGTTCAGGCGCGCGATCACGCGCATCACGCGGATCGGCTCAGCCAACGGAAGCCTGGACGGTCAGCTGAAGGCCTTCCTCGATCCCGACGCGCGGCTCCCAGCCAAGTAGCCGCTTCGCCTCGCGGACGTCGGCCCACGAGTTCCGCAGGTCGCCCGCCCGCGGCGGCCCGTGCTCTTTCCGCACGGGCTTCCCGAGGATCGATCCGATCGCCTCGGCGACGTGGTTGACTGTCGCGGGGTCACCCGTGGCGACGTTCAGGATCAGCCCGTTGACGCCGTCGGCCTCGGCCGCGGCGATCGCCGCGCGCACGACGTTGTCGACGTAGGTGAAGTCGCGTGACTGCTCGCCGTCGCCGTCGATCCGCAGGGTGCGTCCCGCCTCGATCGCCGCAATGAACTTCGGAATCACCGCGGCGTAGGCCGAGCTCGGATCCTGGCGTGGGCCGAAGACGTTGAACAGGCGGAGGACGACGGTCTCGAGCTCGTAGACGCGGCTGAAGCTCGTGCAGTACCGCTCGGCCGCGAGCTTCGCGACGCCGTACGGCGAGATGGGGTTCGCCGCTGCGTCCTCGCGCACCGGCAACTCGTCCGCGTTCCCGTAGATCGACGACGAGGAGGAGAAGACGACGCGGCGGATCGACTCGCTGCGCGCGGCGAGCAGCACGTTGAGCGTGCCCTCGACGTTGACGGCGTTCGAGGTCAGCGGGTCCTGCACAGACCGCGGCACCGAGCCGAGCGCGCCGAGGTGGTAGACGACCTCCGCGCCGCGGACGGCCGCGTGGACGCGCTCGTAGCTCCGCAGCTCGCCCTCGACCACCTGGACGCCGTCGAGGCCGGCGAGGTTGTCGCGGTTGCCCGTGGAGAAGTTGTCGAGCACGCGCACGTCGTCGCCGCGCTCGAGCAGCGCGCGGACGAGGTTCGAGCCGATGAAGCCGCCGCCGCCGGTGACGAGGGATGTCGTGCTCACGCCGGCGATTCTCCCTGTTTCCACCACGCCGCCGCCGCGACACCGAGCCCGGCGGCGATCCAGGCGTACGCCTCGATCGGGATGCCGGCGACGAGACCCTGGCCCGTGTAGACCCCGAGCAGGACGAGCTGCCACATCAGCGCCACGGTCGCCACCTGCCGCACCGCGGGAGGCGCACGGAGCGCGGCGCGCGCGGCGATCGCGATCCCGGCGGCGATCGCGGCGATGAAGGCGGCGAGGCCGACGAGCCCGAGCTCCGCGAGCGCCTGGAGGTACGCGTTGTCGACGCGCCACGGGTGCGCCGGGCTCGGGAACGCCTGCTCGGCCGTGTCCGGGAAGCGGCGGTGCGCGTCGGCGAGGTAGGGCCCGTAGTTGCGCTCCTCCTTCACGCCTTCCCAGCCGACGCCGAACACGGGGTGGTCCTCGAACATCCGCAGCGCGAAGTAGGCGAGCAGCGTCCGCTGTGAGTACGTCTGCACGTTCTGCGTCGTCGTGTGCTCCTTCGGCTTGATCCCGGTGAAGCGCGTGAACTGGTCGATGTCTCCCGCCCGCATCGCCAGCGTCCCGACGAGGACGGCGCCGACGATCGCGCCGACCCCGGCGAGGCGCCTCGGCGTCGCCGTCCGGAACCGCCAGGCGAGCACGAGTGCGGCCGCGGTCGCGAGCAGGAGCCCGAGCACCGCCGCCGCCGCGGCCGAGACGACGAGGCCGACGGCGCCGGCGACGGCTGCGATCCAGGTGAGCCTGCGGCCGACGAGCGGCGCGCCCGTCGTCAGCGTCGCGAGCGCGAGCACGAGCGCCGCGGTCGAGAGCGCGCCGAAGTCGTGGACGCCGAGGAACGACGGCTGGCGGTCGCCCGGAGTCCACGCGTCGAAGATGCGGACGCCGGCGAACTGGAGCACGGCGACGAGCGTCGCGAGCCCGCTCCAGACCACGATCGCGGTGAAGAGCGGGCCCGCGTCCCGGCGCCGCCGCAGCGCGAGCGGGATCGCCGCCGCGAGCACCGCGTACTCGGCGTAGCGTGCCGCGGCGATCAGGTCGGCCGCCCAGGGGATTCCCGGCAGGGGCCAGATCGAGGCGGCGACGATCACGGCCAGGAGCGCTGCGAGCGCGGCGTAGAGCGCGATCCCCGGACGGAGCGGCGCGAATCCGACCCGGCGCGCCGCGACGAGCGAGGCCACGACGAGCGCGAGCACGAGCACGTCGGCAAGCGTCACCGTCACGCTCGCGGAGCCCGCCGGGACGACGACCTTGGGGACGAACGCGATGTGGACGAAGAGCGCCGCGGTCGCGGCCGCAGCGAGGATCGGTGAGGAGGGGAGGCGCGAGACGGCGCAACTATACTGGCCGTCCGTATGCCTTCGCGGGTTCTCTGGCGGCGCTCTGCCACGGCCCTCGGCACGTACGGCGCAGCGGTTCTCGGCTTCGCCGCCACGATCGTCTCGGCGCGGATCCTGGGCCCGGACGACTTCGCGCTGCTCACGCTCGCGACCCTCACGGCCGGCTTCTTCCAGGTCTTCCTCGACCTGACGGTCGACGAGGCGCTCGTCAAGTTCGGCTTCCGCTACGCGCACGCGGAGAGCTGGGGGCGCCTGCGCCGGCTCTTCCGCGTGGGCATCCTCGTCAAGCTCGCGGGCGCGCTCGCGGCGGGGGTGCCGCTGCTCGCGCTCGCTCCCTTCGCCGGCCGGATCTGGACGGGCGGCCTCTTCTGGCCGATGGTGATCGCGTCGCTGATCCCGATCACGTACGCGGGTGAGGGGATTGCCGGGCCCGCGCTGATCGTCCGCGGCCGCTACGAGATCCGTGCGCTCTTCCTCGCCGTCTCGATGGGACTGCGGCTCGTGGGGCTGACGATCGGCTCGCTCTACGGCGTCGCCCAGGCGGTCGCGGGGCTCGTGCTCGCACAGACCCTCTCGACCGCTTCGCTCTGCCTCGTCGGCTGGCTCGTCTTCCGCGGGACCCCCGCCGCGCCCCCGACCCCGCTCGCGGACGACGTCGGTGCGCTCCGCCGGTTCGTCGTGCAGTCGACGATCGGGACGGCGCTCTCCTCGATGCGCGCCCTGCTCGGGGCGCCCCTGCTCGGGATCGTCGCCGCGGCGCCCCAGGTCTCGTACTTCCGCACCGCGCAGGCGCCGATCACCGCGTTCGCGGCGTTCAGCTCCCCGGCACGGCTGATCCTGCTCGCCGAGCAGACCCGCGACTTCGAGCAGGGCCGGCTCGACCGCGTCTTCCGGCTGCTGCGACGCTACATCCTCGGGACCGGCGCGCTCGTCGCGCTGACGGTGCCCGTGCTCTGGTGGCGGATGCCCGATCTGATCCGGCTCGGGCCCGGGTCGGACTACCTCGCGGCGACCGATGCGGCGCGGCTGATCCTGCTCGTCGCCGCGCTCCAGCTCGTCTGGGGCTGGACGAAGTCGTTCCCCGTCTCGATCGGGCGGCCCGGGCTCCGGAACGTGGTCGCGGGGATCGAGATCGCGGTGTTCGTGCCGCTGCTCCTGCTGATGGGCTCGGCCTGGGGCGCGACCGGCGGGGCCGGGGCGATGCTGATCTCGACCGCGGTCTTCGCGGCGGTCTGGGGCGTGATCCTGGTGCGGATGCGGCGCGACCTGCGCGTGGCGGCGCGCGGGCCGCAGCCGACGCCGAACGTCGTCGTCCCGTGAACGTCCTGATCGTCTCCGGGATCTGGCCGCCCGACGTGGGCGGTCCCGCGAGCCACGCGCCCGAGGTCGCCGGGTTCCTGCGCGGCCGCGGCCACGCCGTCGCGGTCGTCACGACGGCGGAGCGCGCGCCCGCGCCGGCGCCGTACCGCGTCCACTGGGTCTCGCGGGCGCTGCCGGTCGGCGTGCGCCACGCAGCCGCCGCCGGTCTCGTCGCGCGTCTCGCCCGCCGCGCCGACGTCGTCTACACGACCGGCATGTTCGGGCGGAGCGCCCTCGGCGCGAGCCTGGCGCGGACACCGTTCGTGGTCAAGCTGACCGCCGACCCCGCCTTCGAGCGGTCGCGGAACCGTGGCCTGGTCGGCGGGAACGTGGACGACTTCCAGGCGGGCGGCGGCGGTCCAGCCGCGACGGTGCTCCGGCGGGTGCGGGACACCGGCCTCCGCCGCGCGACGCACGTCTTCTGCCCGAGCGCATACCTGCGGGAGCTGACCATCTCCTGGGGCGTGCCCGCCGAGCGCGTGACCGTGCTGCCGAACCCCGCGCCGCCGGTGCCGGAGCTCGCACCGCGTGACGAGCTGCGCGCGTCGCTCGCCTTCGACGGGCCGACGCTCGCGTTCGCGGGGCGGCTGACGGCGCAGAAGTCGCTCGAGCTCGCGCTGCGCGCGGTGGCCGCGGTCGAGGGCGTCTCGCTGGTCGTCGCGGGCGAGGGGCCGGAGCTCGAGAGGCTCGAGCGGGCCCGCGACGACCTGGCGCTGGGCGGCCGCGTCCGCTTCCTGGGCGCGCAGCCGCGCGAGCGCGTGCTCGAGCTCTTCCACGCCGCCGACGCGTCGATCCTCTCGTCGAGCTGGGAGAACTTCCCGCACGCCGTCGTCGAGGCGCTCGCCGTCGGCACGCCGGTGATCTCGACGGATACGGGCGGCGTCGCGGAGGTGCTGCGCGACGGGATCAACGGCCTGCTCGTCCCGAGTGGCGACGTCGACGCGCTCGCGGCGGCGATCCGGCGCTACGTCGGCGACCCGGAGCTCCAGGCCCGGTTGCGTGCCGCCGCGGCCTCGTCCGTCGAGGCGTACTCGGCCGAGCGGATCTACGGCGGGCTCGAGCAGGTGCTCGAGCGGGCGTCCCTGCGGTGAGGCCGCGCGTCCTCTTCGTGGGCCGCACGCGCTACCGGCTGCCGCTCGACGCGAGCCTCGCGCGCAAGTGGGACGCGCTCGCAGAGGTGCTCGACCTGCGCGTGCTCGCGAGCTCGGCCGACGGCTCGCCGGGCGACGCGATGTTCCGCCTCGCGCCCGCCGCCCCTGCGGCCGACGGGGCATTCTTCTACGGCGCGCTGCCGCTGCGGGTCGCGCGCGAGCTGCGGGCCTTCCGCCCCGACGCGATCGTGGCCGAGAGCCCGTACGAGGGAGTCGCGGCGGCGCTCGGGCGGCGGCTCGCCCGCAGCAGCGCGAAGCTCGTCGTCGAGGTCCACGGCGATTGGGGCGCGGCGACCCGCCTCTACGGCTCCCGGTCGCGGCGCGCCCTTTCGCCGGTCGGCGACGGGGTCGCCGGGCTCGCTGTCCGGCACGCCGACGCGGTGCGGACGATCTCGAGCTGGACGTCGGATCTCGTCCGGAGCGAAGGCGTCGAGCCCGCCGCCACCTTCCCGGCCTACATCGACGTCGAGCCCTTCCTCGAGCGGCCGCCCGCGCCACTGCCGGCGCAGCGGCGCGCGCTCTTCGTCGGCGCGCTCGAGCCGTCGAAGAACGTCGATGTCCTCGCGGCGGCATGGCGGCTCGCCGCGCCCCGCGTCCCCGAGGCGACGCTGCACGTCGTCGGCGACGGCTCCCGGCGCGACGTCGTGGCGGCGCTCGTCCGCGACCTCCCGGAGCGGGCGGCCTGGGACCCGCGGCTCGGCCGCACGGACGTCGTCCGCGCGTTCGACGAGGCGACGGTGCTCGTGCTCCCATCCGCGTCGGAGGGGCTCGGCCGGGTGATCATCGAGGCCTTCGTCCGCGGCCGGCCGGCGGTCGCGAGCCGCGTCGGCGGGATTCCCGACCTCGTCCAGGACGGCGTCAACGGGCTGCTCGTCCCGCCCGGCGACGCGCCCATGCTCGCCGACGCGATCGTCCGGGTGCTGACCGACCGCCCGCTGGCGGAGCGGCTCGCAACCGGTGCGCACGCGTCGGCCAGGGCGTGGGTGGTCGGCCCGGACGACTACGCGCGGCGCGTGCTGGCGCTCGTCGAGCGGGTGATCGCGTGAAGCGGCGCGTCCTCTTCGTCGGGCGCACGCGCTACCGGCTCCCGCTCGAGCCGAGCCTCGCGCGCAAGTGGGAGGCGCTGCGCGAGCGCTTCGACCTACGCGTGCTCGCGAGCGCCGGCGGCCCGTCGGGCGGCGACGCCACCTTCCGCCTCGTGCCGAAGCTGCCGCTCGCGGACGGCCCGCTCTTCTACGCGCTCCTGCCGTTTCGCGTCGCCCGCGAGCTGCGGGAGCTCCGGCCCGACGCGGTGATCGCACAGAGCCCCTACGAGGGCGCAGCGTGCCTCCTCGCCCTGCGGCTCGCGCGGAGCAGGGCGAAGCTGATCGTCGAGGCGCACGGCGACTGGGAGACGTCGACGCGCCTCTACGGCTCTCCGGCCCGCCGCGCGCTCGCGCCGCTCGGCGACCGGATCGCCGTCGCGGCCTTCCGGCGCGCGGACGCGACCCGCGCTCTCTCCGGCTACACGGCCGGCCTCCTGCGCGGGCTCGGCGTCGAGCCGACCGCCGTCTTCCCGACCTACTCCGACCTGACCGTCTTCTCCGGGCCGCCGCCGGCGCCGCTCCCCGATCGGCCGCAGGCGCTCTTCGTCGGCGTGCTCCAGGACTACAAGAACGTCGACGGCCTCGCCGCGGCCTGGCGGCTCGCTGCCCCGCGCGTCGCCCCGGCCGTCCTCCACGTCGTCGGCCGCGGCCCGCGCGCACCGGTGATCGAGGCGCTCGTCCGCGACCTGCCCGCTCAGGCCCGGTGGACCGAGTCGCTGCGGGCACCGGAGCTCGCGGCCGAGCTCGACGCCTCGACGCTCCTCCTGCTCCCGTCGAACGCGGAGGGGCTGGGACGCGTGGTGATCGAGGCGTTCCTCCGCTCCAGGCCCGTGATCGGGAGCCGTGTCGGCGGGATACCCGACCTGATCGAGGACGGCGTCAACGGCCTGCTCGTCCCGCCCGGCGACGTCGACGCGCTCGCGCAGGCGATCGTCTCGCTCCTGCCCGACCGGGATCGCGCGGAGCGGATGGGCGAGGCCGCGCGCGAGACGGCGAAGGCGTGGGACTCGACCCCCGAGCGGTTCGCGGAGCGCATGGCCGAGCTCGTGGACGCCGCTCTCTAGACTTCCCGCGTGGGCGCACAGCACGCAAAGCAGCTCCTGAAGAACGCCGCGTACCGCGCGATCGGCGAGACGACCGGCTTCCTCGGCGCCGACCCGCGCACCGAGCGGGCGCTGACGGTGCTGATGTACCACAAGGTCAACGACCTCGAGGACAACCCGACGACCGTCCCGGTGAGCCTGTTCGACGAGCAGATGGACGAGCTCGGCTCGCTCGGCTACACCGTCGTCGGGCTCGACGCGGTGCTCGACTTCTACGTCGAGGGGAAGCCGCTCCCGCCGCGCGCGGTGCTGATCAGCTTCGACGACGGCTACCGCGACACGCTCACGAACGCCGTCCCCGTGCTGCGGAAGTACGACTACGAGGCGGTGCTGTTCCTCCCGCTCGCCTACCTCGACGACCCGATGCCGCTGCCGCACGAGAAGCGCCTGTCCGCCCAGGGCATCCACAACCCGACGCTGCACGCCGACGAGCTCGCGGAGCTGGAGGCGGGAGGCGTCCGGATCGAGTCGCACGGGATCAGCCACCGCCCGCTCGCCGAGCTCGAGGTGGACGAGGCCGTGCGCGAGATCGCGGTGTCGAAGCTGAAGCTCGAGGAGCGGCTCGGCCGGCCGGTGCGCTCGTTCGCGTACGTGAAGGGATCCGACGCGCACTTCCACTCCGTGCACGTCTCGTTCCTGCGGCAGGCGGGCTACGACCTCGCGTTCACCTCGGTGTCCGGGGCGAACGGCCCCAACGCCGATCCGCTGCGGCTGAAGCGCTACAACGTCGAGCCGTATCCGGCGCGGACGTTCGAGCTCGTGCTCGCCGGCGCGTGCGACCTGATCGCGGTGAAGGACACGGTCGCCGGCACGCACGCCCGCCGCGTGTTCAACGCTGCGCTCGGCACCGCGACCGAGCAGTGAGCTCCCTGCGGACGGCTCTCTACGAGCCGGACCTGCGCGGGACGCTCGACGCGCTGATGGCGCGCGTCTGGGGCAGGGCGATGCCCGCGGCCGAGTTCGACTGGTGGTTCGAGCGGAACCCGCGCGGCCGGTCGCGGATCGTGCTGGCGCTGGAGGAGGGCCGCGCGGTCGCGGTCGCGGCGGCGACGCCGATCCGGATCCGCGTCGACGGCGAGGAGCGCGACAGCCGGCTGGCCGTCAACCTCGCGACCGACCCCGACCATCGCGGGCGGAGCCTGTTCACGACGCTGATGGGCGAGCTCGACCTCGAGACGGCCCTGACGTTCCCGACCGAGGCGGCGGCGCGCGTCCTCGTGGGGAGGCTCGGCTGGCGGCCGCTGCCCGGCCCGCGCGTCTGGGCCGGGCTCGCGCCGACGCGGCCGGTCGGGGCGTTCGAGCGCGCGCGCGAGCTGCCGGGCAACCAGATCGTGCGGGAGCCGGCCGACCTGGCATGGCGCTACGCCGAGTCGCCCCGCCGCTATCGCCTCGCCGCGGGCGGAGTCGTCGGCCGCTGGAAGGGCGTTCCGGTCCTGCTCGAGCGCTTCGGCCGCGCGCCCGCCGGCTTCGTGCCGACGCCGCGGCGCCTGCGCGTGCTCGCGAAGGGCCTCGACGGCGAGTGGAGCTTCTCGCCCGGAGACTCGGACTTCCTGTGAGACGGATCGTCTTCGTCACGCAGCAGGTCGACCCGGGGCATCCGGCGCTCGCCGCGACCGTCGGCAAGATCGCGGCTCTCGCCGCCCGGGTCGACGAGGTGATCGTGCTCGCCGACGGCGCGGTCGCCGGCGCGCTCCCGGCGAACTGCCGCTTCGAGCCGTTCCGTGCGCCGACGAAGGCGGGCCGCGGCCTCCGCTTCGAGCGCGCGCTGGCGCGGGAGCTCCGCCGCCGCCCGCGGCCGCAGGCCGTGATCGCGCACATGTGCCCGATCTACGCGGTCCTCGCCGCGCCGCTCGCCCGCCCGCTGCGCGTCCCCGTCGTCCTCTGGTTCACGCACTGGCGCGCGAGCGGCCTGCTGCGGCTCGCGGAGCGCCTCTCGACCGCGGTCGTCACCGTCGACCGCCGCTCCCTGCCGGTCGAGTCAGCCAAGATGACCCCCATCGGCCACGGGATCGACATGACGGAGTTCACCTGCCCGGAGCCGCACGGCGGGACGGCGGCCCTGCGGGCCGTCGCGCTCGGCCGCTACACGGCGATCAAGGGGCTCGACGTCGTCCTGCGTGCGGTCGAGCTCGCGGCGGTGCCTGTCGAGCTCGACCTCTACGGGCCGGCGCTGACGCCCGCCGAGCACGCCGAGCGAGCGCGCCTCGCCGGACTGGCCGGGCCGCGGACGACGCTCCACGACGCCGTGCCGCGCTCCGAGGTGCCGGCGCTCCTCGCCCGCGCCGACGTGATGGTCAGCAACGTCGTCCCGGGCGCGGCCGACAAGGTCGTCTACGAGGCGGCTGCGAGCTGCCTCCCCGTGCTCGGCTCGAACCCCGTCTTCGACGACCTGCTCGACGAGCCGCTGCGCTTCGACCGGGACGACCCCGCGAGCCTCGCGCGCCGGTTGGAGGAGCTCGCCGCGCTCGGCCCGGACGGTCGCGCCCGCCTCGGCCGCGAGCTCCGCGACCGCGTCGTCTCCCGCCACTCGGTCGAGAACTGGGCCGACCGGATCCTCGAGGTGGCGGCCCGGTGAGGAAGGGCGTCGTCCTCCACGTGCAGAAGGTCGCGGGCATCTCGGGCTCGGAGGCGCACCTCCTCTCGCTGCTCCCGCGGCTGCGGGAACGGGGCTGGGACATCCGCTTCCTGATGTTGCACGAGGACGAGCCGGGCGCCTGGGAGTTCGCGCGCGAGCTCACCGCCGCAGGCGTCCCCCTCGACTCGATCCCGATCGCCGCCGACGTCGACCCGGTCGCGTTCCTGCGTTTCGCGGGCTACCTGCTCCGCCACCGGCCGACGATCCTGCACACGCACCTCGTCCACGCCGACGTCTACGGGCAGCTCGCGGGCCTGATCACCGGCACGCCGGTCAGGCTCTCGACGAAGCACGGCTTCAACGAGTTCCGCGAGGGCCGGCTCTTCGCCGTCGGCGACCGGCTGATCGCGGGCCTCTCGCACGTCCAGATCTCGATCTCGCGCGGGCTCGCGCGTTACCTCGCCGAGACCGAGGGCTTCAGCGAGGACGACTTCTCGATCATCCACTACGGGATCGCGCCCGACGGGCCGGTGAAGGCGGTGAACGGCCCGGTGCGCCTCCTCTGCATCGGGCGGCTGATCCCGATCAAGGGGCACCTCGTGCTGCTGCGCGCCTTCGCGGAGGCCCTGAAGCAGCTGCCGGAGCTCGAGCTCGACATCGCCGGGCGCGGGCAGCTCGAGCCGGGCCTGAAGGCGTTCGCGCGCGAGCTCGGGATCGCCGACCGCGTTCACTTCCTCGGGCAGGTCACCCCGCCGCAGGTCGCGCACGAGCGCGCGTCGATCGTGATCGTCCCGTCGCTCGGCGAGGGCTTCGGCATGGTCGCGCTCGAGGCGATGGAGCGCGCCCGTCCCGTGATCGCCGCGGCGATCGGCGGGCTCGAGGACATCGTCCGCGACGGCGAGACCGGGCTGCTCGTCCCGCCCGGCGAGGCCGAGCCGCTGACGGCCGCGATCGTCGCGCTCGCCCGGGACCCCGAGCGGGCGAAGCGGATGGGGGAGGCCGGGCGCCGGCGGATGCTCGAGCGCTTCCCGGAGGAGCGCTGCACCGACCGCACCGACCTGCTCTACCGCTCGCTGCTCGACGGCCGCTGAGAGACGAGACGGTCGAGCGCCGCCGCTGCGAGCAGGGCGAGCAGGAAGTCCCAGGGGACGCGGTAGCGCGTCGTGCCCGCGAAGACCATCGCGGCGAGCGTCTCGTACGCGACGAACGCGAGCGCGAGCACGAGGAAGCGCCGGCCGACGAGGAAGAGCCCGCCGAGCGCGAACGCGTAGAGGAAGCCGGCGTAGAGCGGCTCGGCGTAGCGACGCGGGCCGCTCGCGTCCTGCGACCCCTCGACCGCCGGCCCGCTCCGGCGCAGGCGCGGCGACCAGAGCATCACGGTCGCCTGGCCGGCGAGCTTCGCCTTCTCGCCGGGGTGGTGGAGCCAGAACCGCACGACCCGATGCTGGTAGTAGCGCATCTGCGCGCACTCGTCGATCTTCGTCAGGTGGTGGTTCGCGTACCAGTCGCCCGCGACCATCTCCGGCGTCGGCGGCGTCCCGGGGATGTTCGGGACGTCGTCGATCCACCCGCCACGGCGGAGGGTCGAGTAGGTGTGCTCGTTGTTCGCCTTCCAGAGGGCCTTCGCGTCGGTCGTGATCGCGGGGCAGCCGAGCCGAACCTGGTTCCGCACGACCCAGGGTGCGACGGCGAGGGCGGTCGCGGCGACGAGGGCGCCGGCGGCGGCGAGCGGCAGGCGGCGCCAGAGCAGGTAGCCGGCGAGCACGAGCGGCAGCGCGAGCAGGCGCGAGTTCGAGAGGATCGCGAGGCCCGCGACGACGCCGAGCGCCGCGGCGAGGCGGATCGAGCGCCGCTCCGCTGCAAGGAGCGCCAGCAGCACGGCGAGGGCGCCGAGCAGCTGGTCGAGGATCTCCCGGTTGACGTGCACGTCGTGCCAGACGAGGTAGGGCTGGAGCGTCGCGATCAGCGCGCCGGCGAGGCCGATCCGGGGCGAGAGGAAGCGCCGGCCGATCTCGTAGACGACCCAGGCCGTCGCGACGGCGACCGCGATCTGCGCGAGCCCGACAGCCTCCCAGTTCCGGCCGAAGAGCCGGTAGAGCGGAACGAGGAAGAACCCGTAGAGCGGCTGCGTGGACGCCGACGGCACGCCCGGGATGAACCCGAACGTCCCGTGCTCGACGAAGGTGCGCGCGAAGTCGTCGCTCTTCTCCGTGAACGCGCCGAGGATCGCGCCGCGCTCGTGCAGCAGCACGGCGAGCCGCGGGAGCGCGCACGCGGCGGCGACGATCGCGAGGTGGCGCCTCACGCGTCGATCCACGTCCGCTCCCAGAGCTCGAGCATCACGAGGCACCAGAGCCGGTGCCCGTGGTCGCGTTCGCCGCTCCAGTGCTCGCGCAACAGGCGCTCCGCGGCCTCGCGCCGGATGCGCCCGCGCCCCCCGAGCAGGAGGTCGCCCGCGAGGTCGCGGAGCTCCTCGCGAAACCAGCGGGAGATCGGGACGCCGAACCCGGTCTTGCCGCGGGCGGCGATCTCGGGCGGGATCAGGTCGGCGAAGGCGCGCCGCAGCGCGACCTTCCCCGTCAGCCGGCGCGTCTTCAGCGAGTCGGGCAGCGAGACGCCCAGCTCCAGCACGCGGCGGTCGAGCAGCGGCGAGCGGAGCTCGAGCGAGTGCGCCATCGACGCGAGGTCCGACTTCAGCAGCAGGTCGCCCGGCAGGTAGGTCTCGGCGTCGAGGAGCTGGAGGCTGGTCAGATCGCGCGCCGGGCCGAGGAGCTCGGAGGCCGGCCGGGCCCGGCCGAGCAGCTCGTGCCGAAGGCCCTCGGGGAAGACCTCGACGAGCCGCGCGTAGCGCTCCGCGCGCGGGGCCGCCGCCGCCTCGAGCAGCCGCGCGGCGCGGGTGAGAGCGGACCGCGGCTCGTTCGACAGGCGCCGGAGCAGCGCCGCGGCGCCGGGCGGTGCCGGCAGAGAGGCGAGCCGGTGCGCGACGTAGCGCTCGTAGCCGGCGAAGGCCTCGTCGCCGCCGTCGCCGCAGAGCGCGACCGTGACGTGACGGCGCGCGAGCTCCGAGACGAGATAGGTCGGCAGCACCGCCTCGTCACCGAGCGGCTCGTCGAACGTCGCCGCCAGGCGGGGCAGGAGCTCCTGCGGGTCCGGCTCGACGACGAGCTCCTCGTGTCGCGTGCCGAACCGCTCCGCCACGATCCGTGCGTACCGCCGCTCGTCGTAGCGCTCGTCGGGGAACCCGATCGTGAACGTGCGCACCGGCTCCGCCGAGGCCTGCGCCATCAGCCCGACGACGATGCTCGAGTCGATCCCGCCGGAGAGGAGGGCGCCGAGCGGCACGTCGGCGACCAGGCGGCTCTCGACGGCGGCGGTCACCTCCGTGCGGACGCGGTCGAGCCACTCCGCGTCGGCCAGCCGCTCGCGCCGCGGCTCGAGCTTCCAGTAGCGCTCGAGGCGCTCGGAGCCGCCCTCGGCCACGAGCACGTGCCCGGGCGGGACCTTCTGGATCCCCCGCAGGGCGGTGCGCGGGCCGGGCACGTACTGGAGCGCCAGGTAGGCGTCGATCGCGTCGGGATCGACCTCCCGCGAGATCCCGGGCACCTGGAGCAGCGCCTTCAGCTCGGACGCGAACGCGAGCGTTCCGTCGGGCAAGCGCGTCCAGAGGAGCGGCTTCTTCCCGACGCGGTCGCGCGCGAGCACGAGCCGCTCGCGGGCGCGATCCCACAGCGCGACCGCGAACATCCCCTCGAGCCGCTCCGCGAAGCCGGTGCCGTGCTCCTCGTACAGGTGCGGGATCACCGGCGTGTCGCCGGTCCCGAGCACGTCGTGGCCCTTCGCCTCGAGCTCGGCGCGGAGCGCGCGGAAGTTGTAGAGCTCCCCGTTGAAGACTGCGACCACGTCGCCGGACTCGCTCGCGACCGGCTGGTCGCCCGAGCGTAGGTCGATCACGGCGAGGCGCCTGTTCCCGAGCAGGCAACGGCCGTACGCGTCGACGGAGCCCTGGTCGGGCCCCCGATGTACGATCGTCGCGTTCATCCGCTCGACCACCGCCGGGTCGGGCGAGCCCTTTGTCGCAAGGAGTCCGCAGATGCCGCACACGGTCGGCGATCAAGGCTACGCGCTCGTGTCGTGCCACGTCGAGCGTCCGCTGGACGACCGCGTCTGGGCGCGCTACGTCTCGTTCCTGGGGGGCCGCCCGGGCGGCTTCGCCGTCGCCTCGCTGCTGCGTCCGCCCGACGCCGAGCACGGCGAGTCCGAGGCGCCCTGGCTCGAGCGGGCGCGCCTGGCCGCGACGCTCGGCCCGCTCGGCCACCACACCCACTGGACGTCGCCGACCCACGCCCGCCCGAGTGCCAGTCTGTCACCGGGTCCCGCGGAGCGGGTTCGCACGGAGGGCGCGTGGCTGCGGGAGCGCGGAATCGACGCCCGCTTCTTCTGCGGCGGCGCCTGGTACATGGACGCCGAGGTCGCCGAGGCGGTTGCGGAGCTCGGGTACGCGGACTGCACCGCGACGCCGGAGCGGCCCTCGTTCCTCGAGCCCGGTGCGGCCAGGATCGAGCTCGACCAGCCGGCCTGGCTCATCCTTCCCGGCGGCGGCAGGCTGCTCGAGATCCCGTCGACGCACTCGATCGGCGAGCTCGTCCGCGCGCTCCCCCGGGCGCTGCCCCGCGTGGTGCACGTCCATTTCCACGACTACGACCTGCTCGATCCTCGTCGGCGCCTCGCGCTCGAGGCCGGGCTGAGGCTGCTCGCGCTGAGGCGGCGGCGCGCCGGGCTCGGCGACGTGACCGCAACCGACGAGCGCCGGCTGGAGCAGGCGTTAGCCTGACCCTGGTGCGTCACTCCCGCCTGATCGCGTCGGTCGTGTTCGTGGTGCTCGCGATCGTCGTCGTGACCGCGGCGACCCGGCGCGGCGACGGCACGCCGGCGGGGCCGGGCTGGCGCGTCGAGAGCTCGCCGTTCCGCCTCGTCTTCCAGCACGACGGCAAGGACGTCTTCGGCCAGCAGCCGCTCGTCGACGGCGCCTCCGGTGTCCCGCGGATGAGCTACGAGCTCCGCGGCGGCCTCGGCGGCCACCACCTGACGGGGCTCGAGAGCTCACACCGGGCCGGCAAGGCCGTGACCTACACGGTCGCGACCGACGAGGACGGGCGTACGGCCACGGTCGTCGTCACTTCGACCTCGCGCGGGGTCTCCGTCCACTGGTCGCTCTCGGCCGGGCCGCCGGTCAAGGTCATCTTCGAGTCGTTCGCGACCGGCCGCGACGAGCACTTCCTGGGGACGGGCGAGCGCCGCGACTACGTCGACCTGCGCAACCAGGCGCCCTCGATCGACGTGAACCACGTCTGCGCGCCGGCGCCGGCGCCGTACTTCCTCAGCTCCGCGGGCTACGGCGTCTACGTCCGTGGCTATGCGAAGGGGCGGTTCGCGTTCCCGTCGGGGGCCCGGACGCGCCTGGACTGCCTCTCCGGCGACGACCTCGTGTGCGGCGTGCTCCAGCCGATGCCGAAGCGGGCGCAGATCTGCGAGGAGGCGGCGACGCTCTCCTACGAGGTCTACACGGGCTCGCCGCTCGAGATCGTGCGGGACTACACCGCCGCGGCGGGGCGCCAGCCGCTGCCGCCGCCGTCCCAG
>DAISLG010000016.1:0-15347 GCA_036820565.1 Gaiellaceae bacterium
CTGTTCGTGGGCGGGATCGCCTTCAATCGCACGGTGACGACCGGCGCCACGTTCCGGACGAACGCGAACGTGTACGCCGCCACGTACGCGAGGGATCCATCCGCCCCGACCGGGATCAAGTACCTGCGAACGGTGATCGTCGGTCCCGGTACTCCGAGCGCGTTCTTCGAGGGGCGCTTCAACGACAAGCCCTCGCTCAAGGTCGACGACTGGAGCACGCTGACGAGCCCCTTCGCGGGCAACGTCTACATGTCGTGGACGCTGTTCCCGGGCGTCGGCCAGGACCAGATCCTGTTCTCGCGCTCGACCGACGCAGGTCAGACGTTCTCGAAGCCGATCATCATCTCGAAGAACGTCCCGAACGCCCAGGGATCCGACATCGCCGTAACACCGAACGGAAACGTCTACGTGGTCTGGCGCCAGTTCGGCTTCCTCGGCGCCAAGGACGACGCGATCATGTTCGTGAAGTCGACCGACGGCGGGAAGACGTTCAGCAACCCGGCCCCGGTCGTCGATCCGATCGTCGGCTACGACCGCGCCGACCAGTACGTCACCGACGGTAGCGCCCGCGACTGCGGCAGCCTCAGCTTCCTGTGCGTCTCGGGGTTCACGTTCCATCGTGAGGACTCCCTGCCGCAGGCGACTGCCGACCAGAACGGGAACGTCTACGCGACGTGGGAGCAGGTCAGCCCGGTCGCGAGCAACGGCGACACGTACGTGCCGGACGGCCAGTCGCAGATCGTCGTCTCGAAGTCGGTCAACGGCGGGGCGAACTGGACCCCGGCAACCACGGTCGATCCGCAGGCCAGCGGTCACCAGTGGTGGCCGAACCTCGAGTTCGACCAGACGACGAAGACGCTCGTGCTCGCCTACTTCGACTCGCGTGAGGACATCTCGTACTCGCCGTACCGCCCGCCGGGCAACCTCGACGGCGGGACGAGCGTCTGCGGAGCACCGATCGGTTCCGTGGTCTGCGACGTCCTCAACACGTTCGTCGCGACGTCGACGGATGGAGCGACCTGGACGAGCACGAAGTTCTCGAGCGTCGGGCACCAGCCCGAGTACGAGATGTTCGGCGGCCGGGCGGTCCCGTTCCACGGCGACTACATCTGGGTCGACGCCGACGGCGGGAACGTGTTCGCTGTCTGGACGGACAACCGCGACGTCGTTCCGGGCGCCGATCCGCGCGAGTCGCCGGGCGATGGGTTCGACGTCCTGCAGTGCCGGGTGCAGCAGCCGGACGGGTCGTTCGGCCCGGACACCTGCCCCAACGCAGGAGGCCTGAACCAGAACATCTACGGCGGCAGCCCCTAGAACGAGCCGCGCTCGAACCTCGACGGCGGCCGGCCGGCGCGCGGCCGGCCGCCCTGCGGGGGGTTTCAAAACGACGTTCTGGTCTTGCTGCGCCGGCGACGTACCGAGTTCACCAAGGTGTGGGGTTCAGAAACTCGATTCCCCTCGGAATCCGGGGGTTAGCTCGTTGACGATCGTTGCGCCGATCGGGCGAGAGTTCCGACTCTTTACGCGCGACGCCTCAAACCGTCACCCGTGACTCGCGCAGGAGCGCGTCACGTACCCACTGTTCGTCCGGCTGGCCGACGAGTCCGGCGTCGGTCCGAAAGACGCGGCACGAGAGCGCGTAGTCGCTGCGCTCCTCTGTCCGCGGATCGACGTCGCGCCCCTCGACGCGGATGGTCGGCGAGCCGAGGAAGCGCGTCCTCTCGGCGGTCACGGCGTCCGGCACATTTACGAGGCGAACCTCGGGCGTGATTCCGAGCTCATTCGAGACGCGCTCGACGAGCGCGATGGCGGGATGATGGTTCGGGCAGCCGTCGAAGTAGAGGATCTCGACGAGCGGCCCGTCGACCTTGGCGCGAGTGGACTCGGGGGTGGAAGCTCCGGACGGCTGACAGCAGTTATCGCTCAACGCGCGCTCCTTGATCTGGTTGTGGTCGATGGATGCAAAACGAGAGCGGCAGCGGCGACGATTGCCGCGGCGGCGAGGGCGCCGCCAGCAGCAGCCGGACCTACCAACTGGAGCTAGTCGGCCCGAACCGGCAAGTGGGGGCTGCGGTTGCGCAACCGTCGCCGGCCGAGCGCGAGCGCCGACGCCGACGCGACGGCCAACACGGCCGCGAGCAGGCGCGCGTCGCGGTCGCCGCCGGACGCGCCGACGGCCGGTGCGACCACGCGGAAGCTCGCCAGGTCGACGACCGCCAAAGTCCGCTGCGGCGTCCGCACCGTGAGGCTCACGCCGCCCGGCTCGACGCCGAGGCGGAGCTGCGAGAGGTCCTGACGTCCGGTGAGTGCCGGCAAGTCGATGCAGCGCGCACGGCGGTTCGCGGTGTCCAGGGCGTGGACGAACGGGGTCATGCCGCCGCCGTCGTACAGGGTGTACGCCCAGCGGCCGCCGGGGCTCGTCGCCCGGGTGAGCGGCGAGCCGCGCATCTCGTCGCCGTGCTCGTGCGGGTCTACGACCGGGGCACGGAAGAGGCGTCCCGCAGGCAGGTCGTACGCGCGGACGACGTACTTTGCCGGGTCGAACCGGGACGTGTACTGGATCAGGTAGAGGGTCCGCCCGCCCGGCGAGATGGCATCGAAGCTGAAGTCGCCGCGCAGGTCGATCACCCTGCGCAGCCGCAGGCGCCGCGCATCCATGACGGCGAATGTGGTGCGCGCCCGCGGGAAGCCTGTCCGCGGCTCGATCAGGACAAGCGTGCCGGCGTCGGCGGAAAGTCCGCTCGACGAGCCGTCGTACGCGACTGCGGGGATGGTGAATGTCCCCGGCACCGTCGCGAAGCGGAGCACGCGGCCGCCGACGCGGGCGGTTCGCGCGACAATCGTCTCCCCCGCGCCGCGGAGGGTCACATACCGAACGGGAGCCGTCCGGGCGGCGACACCCTGCGTGCCGACGTCGATGCCGAGGACGGGCAGCCCGTCGCCGGACGCGGCGGCGGCGATCGCGCCTGCCGAGACGAACGCGGAGCCGAGGACGAGAGCCTTGACGAGCATGTCCATGCCAGGAGTACGGCCGGGCGCCGGATCGGCGTCCCGGGCTAGCCGTGATCGAGGGCCGCCGCGAGCGCGTCGGCACACTCTTCGGCGATGCGGGCGATGTTGACGCGGTCCTCGTCGGTGAACTCGTGGGGATCCTCGAAGCCGAGGTTCAGGGCGCCGATCAGCTCGCCTTCCTTGCGCAGGAGCGGCATCGTCGCGCACGCGTGATCCTGTTCCTTCAGGCGCAGAAGACCGGGGTGGTCGCACGAGAGCTGCTCGTTGCTCGCGATGAAGAGCGACTTGCCGCTTCGCACCGCCTCCGCCAGCGGGTAGCGCGCGTCGACCGGGAAGGCGAGGCGTACCGGATGGGCGGAATACGGGGTGACCCGCGCGACCTCGAGCGTCCGCCCGTCCTCGACGACGGTGGCGACGAAGGCCGCGTCGGCGCCGACGGATTCGAGCTCGGAGGCGACGATCATCGCCGCGACGTCGCCGGGGGTGAGGCCGCCGCGGGAATACAGCTGCTCGAGCCGGGTCATCAGGTCGAGAGAGCCGTGCGATGCTTTCGGGGTGCCCGCCACGTGCGGGCAATGTAGCGAAAGAGACAGACCGCGAGTTAGCGGCCCGAGCGGATTGCGCCAGAGCTGCTCAAACCGGTAGCCGCTGGCGCCTCTCTTCCTCGGCTTCCGTCCCGACGGCGAGGTCGATCGCGGCTCCGAGCGGCACCGCTTCGCCGCGCCGATAGGCCTCGCGGAACGCCTTCCGGCCGAGGCGCTCGAGTGCGCGGGCATGGGACTGCTCGATCCAGCGCGCCTGGTCGGGCGGCCGGCTCGCGCCCGCAACGGCGCGGGCAGCGTCGACCGCACCGAAGAGGACGGCCGCACGGGCGGCGTCGCCGCCGAAGGCCTCGACGCTGGCGAGCCCCTCCACGCACTCCGTGACCGCGGGCCCTCCTCCCAGCGACCGCGTCAGCGCGAGCGCCCGCCTGAAGAGCCCAGCGGCGCGAGCGAGCTCGCCGCGCAGGACGCACGTACGGCCGAGCGAGCGCAGGCACGACGCGCGCGTGTCCGCGACCCCGGCCTCGCGCGCCAGTTGCTCGGCCTCGCTGAAGAGCTCGAGCGCGAGGTCGAGCGCGCCCTCCGCGAACGCGACCGCGCCGAGGTTCTCCGTCGTGACCGCGATATGACCCTTGTAGCTCAAGCCCCGCGTCAACTCCGCGCTTTCGCGGTAGAGCGCGCGGGCGCCGGCGTAGTCACCCGAGTAGAGGAAGATGTTGCCCAGGTTGGTCAACCCGCTGGCCGTGCGCACGGGATCGCCGAGCGTGCGCGCGACCGCAACGCTCCGCTCGAGCAGCGCCCGGGCGGCGTCGAAGTCGCCCTGCTCGCCGGCGATCGCGCCCGCGACGCTCAACGCCTTCGTGCGGAGCAACTCCGGCGCGTCCGGGGCCGCCGCGAGCGCACGCTCGAGCCAGCCGCGCCCCTCGTCGAGATAGCCCTTCAGATGCCAGTAACGCCGTAGCCCGACCGCGAGCCGGAGCGCGGTCTCCCCGTCACCGCGCTCGAAGATGAACGCAAGCGCGCTGCGGAAGTTGCCGTGCTCGCGCGCCAGCCGCTGCACCCACCAGGATTGCTCCGGCCCCTGGACCTGCGGCTCCGCCTCCTCGGCCAGTGCGAGGTAGAAGGCCGCGTGAGCGCTGCGAGTCGGCTCCTCCTCCCCGCTCGCGACGAGCCGTTCGAGCGCGTACTCACGCACCGTCTCGAGCAACGCGAACCGCGGGGGGTCGCCGCCGTCGCTCGAGAGAAGGCTCTTGTCGACGAGACCGGCAAGGGCGTCGAGAACGGCGAGCCCGTCCGCCCCGCACACCTGCTCTGCGGCCTCCAGGCTCGCGCCGCCGACGAAGACGCCGAGCCGCGCGAGCAGCTTGCGGTCGTCCTCGTCGAGGAGCTCGTAGCTCCAGTCGAGCGTCGCGCGCAGGCTCCGGTGCCGCTCGGGGGCGTCGCTTGCGCCGCTCGTCAGCAACCCGAGGCTGTGGTCGATCCGCTCGAGAATCGCCGCCGGCTGCATGATCTTGCTCCTTGCCGCGGCGAGCTCGATCGCGAGCGGCAGCCCGTCGAGTCGCGCACAGACACTCGCGGCCGCAATCGCCGTCTCCTCAGTCAGGGCGAAATCCGGGCGGACGGCGCGTGCTCGGTCCAGGAAGAGCGCGACCGCGGGCGACCGCACGATCGCGTCGAGCCCGTCGCCCTTTGCGGGGAGGCCCAGCGGCCGCACAGGCAGCTCGCGCTCCCCGGCGAGGCGCAGTGCGGCCCGGCTCGTCACCACGAGCTGGAGGCGGGGCGCCGCCGCCAGCAACTCTGAGAGAAGCATGGCCGCGGGCAGAAGCTGCTCGAAGTTGTCCAGGATGAGCAGCAGCGTGCGCGGCGCGAGCGCGCGCGCGAGCGCCTCGCCGGGAGAGCGCCCCTCGCCGACCGCGATGCCGAGCGCCTCGGCGAGCGTCGGTCCGACGAGCGCTGGGTCCGCGATCGCGCCCAGCGAGATGTAGACAGCTCCGCCCTCGACCTCCTCGCCCATCGTGTGGGCGAGCTCGACGGCGAGCCTCGTCTTGCCGACGCCGCCGGGGCCCGTGAGGGTGACGAGCCGGGCGCTGCGCATGCGAACGAGCTGCACGAGCTGCTCGAGCTCCCGCTCCCGCCCGAGCAGAGCGGTCGCGGGGGTCGGCGTACCGCCCGAGGCCGGGGCGGCCGGGAGGGCCGGCGGTGCGAGAGCCGGGTCCTGGGTGAGGATCCGGCGCTCGAGCCGCTGAAGCTCGGCGCCCGGCTCGATGCCCAGCTCGTCCACGAGCGTCGCGCGCGCGTCGCGGTAAGCCTCGAGCGCGTCGGCCTGCCTCCCGCAGCGATAGAGCGCGACCATCAGCTGGCTCCGCAGGCGCTCCCGCAGCGGGTGCCGGGAGACGAGGGCCTCGAGCTCGACGACGGCCTCCGCATGGCGCCCGAGCGCGAGCAGCGCCTCGGCGCGGTCCTCGTGCACCGCGACGCGCAGGTCTTCCAGGCGCGCCCGCTCGGAGGCGCCGGAGAGCTCGAGCGGGACGTCCGCGAGCGCGGGCCCACGCCACAGCGCGAGCGCCTCGTCGAGCGCGGACAGCGCCTCGGACGGCACGCCGGCCGCAAGCCGCTCGCGGGAGCGCGCGACGTGCTGCTCGAACCGCCACAGGTCGACGTGGCCCGGGTCGATCTCCAGCACGTACCCCGGCGTGCGCGTCGCGATCGTCACACCCGTCCCGAGGGCCTGGCGGAGCTGCGAGACGTACACCTGGAGTGCGTTCGCCACGCTCGCGGGCGGCCGCTCCCCCCAGAGCTCCTCGACGAGGACGCCGGCCGGGACGACCTCGTTCGATCTCAGCAGTAGCGCGCCGAGCAGCGCGCGGAGCTTCGGCCGCGCGAGCACGACGCTTTCCTCGCCGTCGCGAACGTCCAGCGGACCGAGGATGCGGAAGTCCGTGCCGTCACCTCCCGTCGGATGGCCCACGGGAGCTTAGCCCGTGAGGACTTCAGCGGCATTTAAGGGCCGTTTAAGCGCACCGTCGGACAATCGGAGCGATGCAAGAGCGAGTCGAGAGGAGAGCGACCGATGCGCCGAAGCAGCAGCTGGACCTAACCCCGCGAGGCCGCAGCCACTACGAGAGGAGCGTCATTGATGGTGCGCCGCAGCCACAGCTGGATCTGAACGAATCGCGCCCACCGGCAGGGAGCGGCCGCAGCGTTGCGGCCGCTCCCGCCGAGGGGTACGCACGCGCGCTCGTCCCGCAGCTCGGCGCTCCGGCCTGGATCCTCCTCGCAGGCGGGCTCTTGAACTCGGCCGGGAGCGGCGCCGTCTACCCGTTCATCGTCATCTACCTGCACGGCGTCCGCGGGTTCTCGTTCCCCGTCGCGGGCGCGATCGTCGCCGTCTTCGGGGCGTTCACACTCGTCGCGACGCCGATCGCCGGCGAGGTCGTCGACCGGATCGACAGCCGGAGGACGCTCGTCGCCGCGCTCGCGCTGCTCGCCGCAGGCTACGGCGCGTTCGCCTTCGTCTCCTCGCCCTGGCAGGGCTTCGCCTGCATGGCGGCCGCGGGTCTCGGTAACGCGGCCTTCTACCCCGCGCACACGACGCTGCTCGTCGGTCTCGTCCCGGGCGCCGAGCTGACCGCGGTCTTCGGCCTCGGCCGCGTCGGTCACAACCTGGGCATGGCGGCCGGCGGCGTCGCAGGCGGGCTGATCGCGGTCTCGTCGAGCCCGGGGACGTTCACGATCCTGTTCGGGCTGAACGCAGCCAGCTTCCTCGCCTTCGCCGCGGTCGCCGCCGGCCTTCCGCGCGTGGCGGCTGCGCCGCCGGCCGCGGACGAGCGGCGGCCGGGCTACCGCGAAGTGCTCCGCGACCGCCCCTTCGTCGCGCTGATCGCGCTGAACGTCGTGCTCGTCGCCGGCGTGATGGCGCAGGTCGAGACGACGCTGCCGGCGTTCGCGCACCGCCTCGGGCTGGACGAGCGCGCGATCGGCGGGCTGTTCGCGGTCAACATGCTCCTGATCGTCGTCTTCCAGCTGCCCGTACTCCGGCTCGTGGAGGGGCGGCGCCGCGCGCGGGTGGTCGCGCTGGGCGCCGTCGCGTACGCGATCGGAGCGGCCGGCGCGCTCGCGGTCGGCCTGTCGTGGCGCTCCGGCGCCGCCGGAGCGGGCCTCGTCGCCGTGATGGTCGTCTACACGGTCGGCGAGCTCCTGCACGCTCCGACGCAGAGCGCCCTTGCCGCCGACCTCGCACCGGCGCCGCTGCGCGGGCGCTACATGTCCCTCGTCACCTGCTCGTACGCCCTCGGCTTCACGCTCGGACCCGCGCTCGGCGGAATCCTGCTCGGCCGCTCGCCCGCGCTGCTGTGGGGAGTCGCCGCGATCCTCGCCGTCGCCGCGGCCGCGGGGTTCGTCGCGCTCGATCAGATCGTCCCGGCGGAGGCCCGGCTCGTCCCGGCTCGGACGCCTCGACCTGAGCTTCTCAGCCGACCGAGGAGACGGGCGGCATCAGCGGTGGTTCGGCGCGTGGCGCGACCGGCGGCGGTGCAACCGGAGGGGTGACGCGCGGCTGAGGCGCGGGCGCAGGGGCGGCCGCGGGCGTCGGTCGCAGCTGCGGCGGGGTAGCCTGGGCGGGGGCGGACGCGGGAGCGGGAGCGGGAACGCGGGCTGAGGGGGCCGCAGGGCGTCGCGTCGCGGCGGCCGTCGCGAGCGCGCGAATGATTCTCGCCGTCTCCATGCTCGTCGCCTCCATCCGCAGCTGCGCCAGCGCGACCTGGGCCTCGAGCTTGTAGCCGAATGCGCGCGCGTCGCCGATCACGTAGCCGATCACACCGCCGACGATCCCGCCGACGAGCAGCGTCGCAAAGCCGAACATCTGCGGGATCGGCCAGGCGGCGCCGAGCGAGGTGAGGGGCACGGCGCCGACGGCGAGCCCGAAGACGGCGCCGATCACGACCGAGCCGAGCATCACGGCTTGCGCCTTGCCGTACAGGTTTGCGGCGAACCGCTCGATGATTCCGGCGTCGTACTCCGGTGGTTCGCTCCGCATGCCCCGTCCATCGGCGGACCGGGCCGGGGGCTTGAGGCCAACGGCGAATATCCCCCGCCAGGGGGAAGCCTCAGCCCTTTTCGCGGCGGCGGTCGGCGGCGAGCTCGGACAGGTCGCCCGGGTCGACGCGGTCGCCCGGCACGACGACGACCTTGAGCGGCGTCAGCGCGCGGAGCGTCGCCGTCCGGACGCCGCCCTCGAGCACCGCGTGCTCGCCGAGGATCGCGCCGGGCCCGATCTCGGCGACGGGCTCACCGTCGACCTCGGCCGAGACGACGCCGTCCAGCAGCAGGAAGAGGTCGTCGCCCGCCTCCCCCTGCTCGACGAGCGCCTCGCCCGCGGCCACCTGCTTCGGCTTCGGCGGCTTCTCGCTGCCGCGCATGATCGAGAGCGAGAGCTGGCGCTCGAGCGCCGACTCGACCTCGGTCACGAACGCGGGCATGTCCTCTCCGCCCCACGGCGTGTCGTTGCCGAAGGCCTTGCGGTACCAGTCCTTGAAGTCGGTGAGGCCGCTCTTCGCGACGAGGCTCCCCTCGGCGTCGTAGACCCAGTGGCGCGGGAACGTGCTCGCCCCGGCGAGCTCGCCGTGGGAGGTCCCGTCCGCGTGGATCGTCAGCTCGAGCGTCGTCCAGGCGAGCGCCGACGAGATCTGGAAGTACGGCTTGCCGTGGACGTGCCGCGGAGCCGGCATCCCGGTGCGGCCGCCGGCGGTCTGGCGGAACTTGACCCAGTCCGGCCCGACCTCGGGCTCGGCCTGGAGCGTCGGCATCGCAACGGCGGGCACCGCGACCGTCTTCGGGCCGACCTTGATCCGGGTGACGCCCAGGTGACCCTTGCCCGAGTAGCCGTGCCCGACGATTCGCCCGTCCTCGACCTCGATCCACGCGCACAGCTCGTTCGCCTCGCGGAACTCGTCCCGCTCGGCCATCGCCGCGACGTCCTTGATCCGGTCGGGCGGCGGGTCGTCGTAGTGGGTGGCGCCGAACTCGAACGGGAGCTTCGGCATCCCCTCGATCGCCTCCGAGGGGATCCAGGAGATGGCAGTGACCGCGGATTCGATCTTCATCGGTCGGGAGTCTACGACGCGTGCCAGAGCACGTCGTGCCGAACCGCACGTCCCCGGCGGGACAGGTGCTCGAGGTGGGCGAGCGACTCGGCCACGGCGAAGCGGCGCTGGCCGGCCGAGAGCTCGTCCCCGAAGACGTCGAGCGAGACGTCGTAGGCGTTGCGAGGCCCGTCGGCGAGCGCCGCGTGCATCTTGTCGAGCCGCTCCTCATGGTGCTCGGCGATCTGGCGCGCCCGGGCGGCCGGGCTCTCGATCGCCAGCCCGTGGCCCGCGTAGGCGATCCCGGGGTCGAGCTCGACGATCCGCCCGAGCGAGGAGAGGTAGTCGCCGAGCGGGTCGGGGTCCATGTTCGGCCAGAGGCCCACCGTCGGCGTGATCCCGCTGAGGATCGTGTCGCCCGCGATCAGGACGCCGTCGCGGAGGAGGCTCAGGTGCCCGTCGGCGTGGCCGGGGAGGTGCACGACCTCCCAGCCGTCGATCCGGTCGCCCGGGTCGAGCGGCTCCGGGTCGCGGGCGAAATGGACGAGGTCCCGTACGTTGCGGTTGTCGGCGGCGACGCGCTCGATCTCCTCGTCGGGGACGCCGTGCGCGCGGAAGTGGTCGGCGACCCGCCCGGCCGTGCCGTCGCTCGCCCAGACCTGGAGGCACTGCTCGTAGTCGAGCCGGCCCTGATGGACGGTCGCGCCCGAGAGCGCGGCGACGTCGGCCGCCCCTCCGACGTGGTCGGGATGGTAGTGCGTGACCACGATCCGCTCGACCGGGCCGTCGAGCTCGGCGAGGATCGGCGCCCACTGCGCCTCGGGATCGGGGACGCCGAGGCTCGTGTCGACGAGCGTCCACGAGCCGTCGCCCGCCCGTAGGAGGTAGCAGTGGACGTGGTCGATCCCGAGCGGCAGCCTGAACGTGACGCGGCGAATGTCGTCCGCGAGTTGCCTTGTCCGTTCCATTGCGCCCACAGTAATGAGAAGCTACGCGGCCATGGCGCTCCTCGCGGTCGAGAACGTCACGAAGCGGTTCAGCGGAATCGTGGCGCTCGACGACGTCTCGTTCGAGCTCCAGCAAGGCGAGATCGGCGGCCTGATCGGCCCGAACGGCGCCGGCAAGACGACGCTCTTCAACGTCGTCACCAGGCTGTACAAGCCCGACTCGGGCAAGGTGACCTTCGACGGCTCGAACCTCCTGCGCGTCCCGGCGTACCAGGTCGTGCGCAGGGGAATCGCCCGCACGTTCCAGAACATCGAGCTCTTCGGCGCGATGACGGTGCTCGAGAACGTGCTCGTCGGCGCGCACACGCGGATGCAGCTCGGGCGCAGGGAGGCGACCGTCCGCGCGAGCGCGCTCGAGAAGCTCGACTACCTCGGCCTCGCCGACTTCGCCAACCGTCCGGCGGCGGGGCTCCCGTTCGGGACGCTCAAGCGGGTCGAGCTCGCGCGCGCGCTCGTCGCGGAGCCGCGGATGCTGCTGCTCGACGAGCCGGCCGGCGGCCTGAACCACGAGGAGGTGTCCGAGCTCCAGGGCGTGATCCGGCGCCTCCGCGACGACTTCAAGCTGACGATCCTCCTCGTCGAGCACCACATGAACCTGGTGATGGCGGTATCGGACCACGTCAACGTCCTCAACTTCGGCAGGACGATCGCGAAGGGCGCGCCCGCGGAGGTGCGCGCCGACCCGGCGGTGATCGAGGCCTACCTCGGGACGGCGCATGCCGCTGCTTGAGCTGCGTGACCTGGTCGCGAGCTACGGGCCGATCAAGGCGCTGCACGGCATCTCGCTGACGGTGGACGAGGGCGAGATCGTCGCCCTCCTGGGCGCGAACGGAGCGGGCAAGACGACGACCCTCCGCGCCGTCTCGGGCACCGTCAAGCGGTCCGGTGACGTGCTCTTCAAGGGGAAGGCGCTCCGGCGCTCACCCGAGTCGGTGGCGAAGCATGGGATCACGCACATGCCGGAGGGGCGCGGGATCCTGACGACGCTGACGGTGTGGGAGAACCTCCAGATGGGCGCCTACCTCCGGCGCGACAAGGCGGGCGTCAAGGCCGATCTCGACACGAACGTCGAGCGGCTGCCGTGGCTCTCGGAGCGGCGAAACCAGCAGGCGGGCACGCTCTCGGGCGGGGAGCAGCAGATGCTCGCGCTCGCGCGCGCACTGATGGGGCGCCCGCGAATGCTCCTCCTCGACGAGCCGTCGCTCGGGCTCGCGCCGATGATCGTCCAGGAGTTCTTCCGCCTCGTGAAGACCTACAACGAGGAGCAGGGCCTCACGGTGCTCGTCGTCGAGCAGAACGCGAGCATCGCGCTCGAGGTCTCGAACAGGGCCTACGTGCTCGAGGTCGGCCACGTCGCGCTGTCCGGGCCGAGCGACGAGCTCCGCCAACACGAGGGCGTCCGCGCCAGCTATCTGGGCTACTGATGCAGCAGTTCTTCCAACAAGTGGTGTCGGGGCTCGCGGACGGGGCGATCTACGCCAGCCTCGCGCTCGCGCTCGTGCTGATCTACCGCGCGACCGAGGTGATCAACTTCGCCCAGGGCGAGATCGGCATGTTCACGACCTTCATCGCCTGGTCGCTGATCAACCACCACGGCTTCTCGTACTGGCCCGCCTTCGTCGCGACGCTCGCGATCGCGTTCGTCTTCGGGGTCGGCCTGCACACGGTCGTGATCAGACCGCTCGAACGCGGGTCTGTCCTGACCGTCGTGATGGCGACGATCGCGCTGCTGATCGTGCTGAACGGGCTCGCGTCCGTGATCTGGGGGCCGGACGTCCGTTCGTTCCCGAGCCCGTTCCCGAACCGGAGCCTCCACGTCGGCGGCGTCTTCGTCAGCCTGCGCGACATCGGGGTCGTCGCGATGACGCTCGCGGCGATGGTCCTGCTCGCCGCATTCTTCAAGTACACGAAGGTCGGGCTCGCGATGCGGGCCGCGGCCGTCTCGCCGGGCGCGAGCCGACTGCTCGGCGTCCGCGTCAGCTGGATGCTCGCGCTCGGCTGGGGGCTCGCGGCGGTGCTCAGCGCGCTCTCCGGGATGCTGATCGCGCCCTCCGTCTTCCTCGATCCGAACATGATGCAGACGGTGCTGATCTACTCGTTCGCGGCCGCGATCCTCGGCGGGATCGAGAGCGCGGTCGGCGCCGTCGTCGGCGGGTTGGCGCTCGGGGTCGGGATCAACCTGCTCGGGACCTATGTGCACACGGTCACGCCGGAGCTGCGACTCCCGGTCGCCCTCGGCGTCCTGCTGGTCGTGCTGCTCGTCCGGCCGGCGGGCCTCTTCGGCAGGGCCGTCGCGAGGCGCGTCTGATGCGGACGTTCGCGCCGCGGATCGCCCTCCTGCTCGCGGCCGCGGCCTTCCTCGCCGTGCTTCCGCGCTTCGTCAGCGACTACCGCGCCTACGAGTTCGCGAAGGTCGGGATCTACTTCATCGCCCTGCTCGGGCTGAACATCCTGACGGGCTACGCCGGCCAGATCTCGCTCGGCCACGGCGGCTTCATGGCGATCGGCGCCTACACGACCGCGATCCTCTCCGTCGACCACGGCGTCCGCGACATCTGGACGATCCCGCTCGCTGGGGTCGTCGCCGGGATCGTCGGCTTCGCGTTCGGCTTCCCCGCGTTGCGCTACACCGGCGTCTACCTCGCGCTCGCGACCTTCGCGATCCCGGTGGCGCTGATCTCGCTGATCAAGCGATTCGAGCAGTACACGGGGGGTGGCGCCGGGAAGATCCTCCCCCTGTTGAAGCCGGAGCTCGGGGTGCACACGACGCCGAACAGGTGGCTCTATTACGTGACCTGGACGGTGGGGCTCGTCTTGCTCGCGGTCGCCTGGCTGCTCGTCCGCGGGCGGACCGGCCGCGCGCTGCGATCGATCCGGGAAGCGGAGACGGCTGCGATCTCCTCGGGCGTCAACCCGACGGCCTTCAAGACCTTCGCGTTCGGGATCTCCGCGTTCTACGCGGGCGTCGCCGGCGCACTCCTCGCGATGGCCGCCTCGTACGTCAACCCGGACACCTTCCCGGTCGCGCTCTCGATCCTGCTGCTCGTCGGCGTCGTCGTCGGCGGCCTCGGCTCGATCACCGGGACGATCTTCGGCGCGCTCTTCGTGGCCTACGTCCCGCTGTACGCACCCAACATCTACGGGTTCCTGACGTCTCACATCGGTGTGAGTGTCAATACGAAGGCGACGGGAATCGCGTTCGTCGTCTACGGCGTGATTCTCCTGATCGTGCTGTATGTGTTGCCTTCGGGCGCCGCCGGCTTGCTCCATCGCGTATTTCGCCCGCTGCAACTTCGGGCGTATAGTCGGCGAACGAAGAACCCCAAGGGTCAGGTCACCTCTTAAGGAGCGAAGGATGAAGAAGCTCTATCTGCTCGGCGTTTTGCTGATCGCGGCTGTCTCGGCCGGCATCGCCGGGGCTGCCAGCACCGGGACGCCCGGCGTCACGTCGAAGTCGGTCTTGATCGAAGGCACGTTCCCGCTCAGCGGCCCCGCGGCCGGCTACGCGCCGATCGCGAAGTCGATGAAGGCGTACTTCAGCTACATCAACGCGCGTCGCGGTCCCGACGGGAAGCGAGGCGTCCGCGGCCGTCAGATCATCTTCAAGTACTCCGACGACGGCTACAACCCGGCGAACACGGTCCAGCTCACGCGGCAGTTCGTCGAGCAGGATCACGCGTTCGCGCTCGTCGGCGGCCTCGGCACCGAGCCGCAGCTCGCCGTCCGCAACTACCTCAACCAGCAGAAGGTGCCCCAGATCTTCGTCTCGACCGGGGCGACGACGTTCGGCCGCGACTTCTCCCAGTACCCGTGGACGATCGGCTGGCAGCCCGACTACGAGGCGGAGGGAGCGATCTACGGCAAGTACATCACCAAGAACATCCCGGACTCCAAGATCGGGATCCTCTTCCAGAACGACGACTACGGCAACGACTACGTCCGCGGCCTCAAGGCCGGGCTCGGGGCCGTCGGGCTAACGCACATCGTCTCGTCGCAGGGCTTCGAGGTGACCGCTCCCAGCGTCGCCTCGCAGGTCGCGGCCCTGAAGGCGGCCGGGGTCGACACGTGGATGATCTTCGGCACGCCGACGCCGACGATCCGGGCATACGTCACGGCGACGAAGCTCGGCTGGAAGCCCGCTCATATCTTCACGAACTCCGTCTCGGCGACGGACACGTTCCTGACGATCGCGAAGAACGGCGGCTCCGACCTCACGGACGGCACGATCACGGCCACGTACCTGAGGGACCCGGCCAGCCCGAAGTTGGCGAATGACGCCGGGATCAAGCAGTTCTTCAAGCTGATGGCGAAGTACAACCCGAGCGGCGACGTCAAGAACGAGCTGAACATCTACGGGTTCGCGAAGGCGGACTCGTTCGTGCGCCTGCTCTACGCGGCAGGCAAGAACCCGACTCGGGCGTCGCTGATGGCGGCGACGGCGAAGCTGAACTACACGAACCAGTTCGTCCTGCCGGGCGTCGTCTACAAGACGTCGGCGAACGACCGGTTCCCGATCTCCCAGGTGACGCTGACGAAGTACACGAACAACACGTTCGTGAACTTCGGCGGCCTGATCAACGGCCGCGGCTAGCGCCGCAGCCACTCGACTCGCCCGCGGGGCCGGCTTTCACGCCGGCCCCGCGGCGTTCTTAGAGCGCGGCCGCGGCGGTCTCTGCCAGCAGCGGAACACCCGACTCGAACGCCGC
>DAISLG010000016.1:15357-19596 GCA_036820565.1 Gaiellaceae bacterium
GCCGGCTTTCACGCCGGCCCCGCGGCGTTTCAGCCCCCGAGCGCGGCCGCGGCGGTCTCTGCCAGGAGCGGGACGCCCGACTCGAACGCCGCCGCCCGGGTGTCCTCGGCACCGAGCTCGCCGCGGATGTAGCGGCCGTAGATCGCCTCGCAGAAGACCGCGGCCTTCCACAGCGCGAGCGCCTCGAACCAGCCGAGCGGCTCGACGTCGCGCCCGCTCGCGGCCGCGTAGCGCTCGGCGAGCTCGCGCCTCGACGGGAAGCCGGGCGTGGCCGTGACCGGTGAGCTGCCGAGGGCGCTCGGCGGTCCGCCCGGCTCGGTGTAGGTCGCGAGCAGGTAGCCCACGTCTGCGCGCGGGTCGCCGATCGCGCCCATCTCCCAGTCGAGCACGGCCTGGATCCGGGAGGGGTCGTCGCGGGCGACCATCATGTTCCCGATCCGGTAGTCACCGTGGACGACGGTCGGCGCCAGCGGCTCCGGGATGTTCGCGGCCAGGCGCCGGCCGACCTCGACGACGGTGGGCAGATCGCGCGTCGCGTTCAGCTCCCAGAGCTGGGCAAACCGCTTCACCTGGCGCTCGAGGTAGCTCCCCGGCCGCACGAACGCTGCGAGCCCGGGGTCGCTCACGTCGGCGGCGTGGATCTCGACGAGCGCGTCGACGAGGTCCTCGCCGAGCCGCCTCCGCCCCGCCTCGTCGAGCCCGGGCGGGAGCTCGCGCGTGATCACGTAGCCGTCGAGGAAGTCCATCACGTAGAACGGGACGCCGATCACCGACTCGTCCTCGCCCACCGCGACGATCGGCGGCACACGGATCCCGAGCGGCGCGAGCGCGAGCTGGAGCCGCGACTCCCTGACCATGTCGTGCGCCGAGGGCGGCAGCGGCGGGCGCGGCGGGCGGCGGAGGACGTAGCGGCCCTCGTCGCGCTCGAGCAGGAAGGAGAAGTTCGAGCCGCCGCCCTCGCCGATCCGGCTCGCACGGACCGGCCCGGAGCCGAGGCCGCGCTCGTCGAGGAACGCGCGCACGCGGTCGAGCACGAGCAGCGGCGGCCGCGCGAGTCCCTCAACCGCCGCCTCGGTCTCGACGACGTCCGTCACGCGCCCGTACCGCGCCAGCCCTGGAGGTCGGCCCAGTACTCCTCCATCGTCGTCTCGCGCGCCGGATGGAGCGGGTCGTACGGGATGTAGTTGACGGTACGCACGATCCAGTCGGCCTCGCCGAGGTCGATCACGTTGATGCACGCGGGCGCCTGTTCGAAGGCGCCGAAGTACCTGCGCTCGCCGCCGGTGAGGGCGTAGGAGAGGACGATGCGGTTGACGCCACCGTGGAGCACGGCCAGTGCCGTGTGCCAGGGCCGCTCGACGAGCCGGAGGATCGCCGGGTGGACGCGGTCGAGCGCCTCGCCGAGCGACTCGCCGCCGAGGAAGCGGTCCGACTCGTCGACGACCCGGAGCGCGCCGACGAACTGCGCCTCGAGCTCCTCGGGCGGGATCGCGTCGAGTCGGCCGCCGCGCCACTCGGCGAGCTCGGGCCAGCGCTCGAGCTCGTGTCCTGGCGCGACGATCGCGGCGGTCTCGGCCGTGCGCGGCAGGTCGCTCGTGACGACGAGGTCGAGCACGACGCCGGCGAGCGCCCGCTGTGCCGCGAGCGCCTGCGCGCGACCGGCCGCGGTGAGTGGGACGGCCTCGGGCTTGACCGGCCTGCCGGCGTCGTCGACGTACGACACCGCGGCGTGGCGCATCAGGTAGAGGCGCCGGCGCACCTACGCGACGAGCTCGGCCATCACGCGCAGGGCGTCGACCTGGAGCGTCGAGCAGAGCAGCGTCGTAGCGCCCGACTCGCGCCAGGCGTCGAGCCGCTCGGCGATCCGCTCTTTCGGGCCGACCAACGAGACCTCGTCGACGAACGAGTCGGGCACCGCCGCGGCGGCCTCGCGCTGCTTGCCGTCGAGGAACAGATCCTGGATCTCCTTCGCCTCCGCTTCGTAGCCGTAGCGGGCGAACAGCGAGTTGTAGAAGTTCTTGCCGCGCGCGCCCATCCCGCCGACGTAGAGCGCGAAGTATGGCTTGAGCATGTCGCGCGCCGCCTGGACGTCGTCGGAGAGGACGACCTGGACGGTCGGCGCGATCTCGAGGTCTCCCGCGAAGGCCGGCGCGAAGACCTCGCGCGCCCGCTCAGGGTGGAAGAAGATCGGGATCCAGCCGTCGGCGATCTCCGCGGTCAGCGCGACCGACTTCGGCGAGATCGACGCGAGGTAGATCGGGATCTCGGCCCGCAGCGGCCGCATCATCAGCTTGAGCGGCTTGCCGAGCCCGGAGCCTCCCTCGACGGGGATGTCGTAGTGCTCGCCGTGGTGCTCGAGCGTCTCCCGCCGCAGGATCGTGCGCACGATCTCCACGTACTCGCGCGTCTTGGTGAGCGGCTTCCCCCACTCCTGGCCGTGCCAGCCCTCGACCACCTGCGGGCCCGACGTGCCGAGGCCGAGCAGGAAGCGCCCGCCGGAGATCAGGTCGAGCGTCGCCGCAGTCATCGCCGTGTTCGCGGGCGAGCGGCCGGGGATCTGCATGATCGCCGAGCCGACCTTCAGCGTCGTCGTGCGAGCGGCGAGCCAGCTCAGCACGGTGACGCAGTCGGTGCCCCACGCCTCGGCGGCCCACGCAGAGTCGAATCCGAGCCGCTCCGCCTCCTGGGCCCGCTCGATCAGCTCGAGCGGATTCGTGCCCGGCGGCGCGTAGCCCATGTAGTACCCGAGGCGCATACGTGCGATGCTAACCCGGTGACGGTCACGGACATCACCGCGTCAGCAGAAGTCCTCGAGACGCGCGAGCGCTACAGCGCATTCATGGACGAGCACGTCTACCCGAACGAGGGCCGCTTCCACTCGGATGACGCGCTGCTGGAGGAGCTTCGTGCCCGCGCGCGCGACGAAGGGCTGTGGGCGCCGCACCTCCCACCCGAGGCGGGCGGCACCGGCCAGGGCTTCCTCGCCTACGCGTACCTGAACGAGGTGATCGGCCGCTCCACGTACGCCCAGCTGATCTTCGGGTGCCAGGCGCCGGATGCCGGGAACGGCGAGATCCTGCACCTCTACGGCACGCCCGAGCAGAAGGAACGATTCCTGACGCCGCTGGTCGCGGGCGAGACGCGCTCGTTCTTCTCGATGACCGAGCCCGAAGTCTCGGGGGCCGATCCGACTCAACTGAGGACGAGGGCCGTCCGCGACGGCGACGACTGGGTGATCGACGGCCACAAGTGGTTCTCGTCGGGAGCCGACGGCGCCGGCTTCGGGATCGTGATGGCCGTGACCGACCCGGACGAGTCACCGCACCGGCGGATGAGCCAGATCCTCGTCCCGGCCGACACGCCCGGCGTCGACGTGGTGAAGGCGACCTCGGTGATGGGCCACGAGGGCCACGGCTGGTCGACTCACTGCGAGGTGCGCTACACGGGCGTGCGCGTGCCGGTCACGAACACGCTCGGCGAGGTGGGCGACGGCTTCCGCATCGCACAGAAGCGGCTCGGCCCGGGACGCATCCACCACGTCATGCGCTGGCTCGGTCAGATGCAGCGTGCGTTCGAGCTGATGTGCCGCTACGCGCTCGAGCGCGAGGCGTTCGGCGGCCCGCTCGCCGAGAAGCAGACGATCCAGAACTGGATCGCGGACTCGGTCGCCGAGATCCAGGCGTGCCGTTTGCTGACACTCGACGCAGCGCGCAAGATCGACGCCGGCGACGAGGCGCGCGTCGAGGTCTCCGTGATCAAGTTCTACGCCGCCCGTGTGCTCAACGACGTGATCGACCGCGCCGTCCAGACCCACGGCGCCCGCGGCCTGACCGACGAGACGCCGCTCGCGCAGATGCTGATGATGGCCCGGGCCGCCCGCATCTACGACGGGCCGGACGAGGTGCACCGGATGGTCGTCTCGCGCCGCGTGCTGAAAACGTTCACCGAGGGCGACGGCTGGTCGTTCGACTGAGCTCGCTCCAGGGCCAGCTGCTGATCGCCGCGCCGTCGCTCGTCGACCCGAACTTCAGGCGCTCCGTCGTACTCGTCGCGCACCACGACGAGGGCGAGGGCGCGATGGGGCTCGTCCTCAGCCGTCCGACGGAGGCGCTCGCCGGCGAGGTCGTGCCCGAGCTCGAAGACCTCGTCGAGCCGGACGCGCTGCTCTTCGTGGGCGGGCCTGTCGAGCCGGGCTCGATCGTCGTGCTCGCGGAGTTCGACGAGCCCTCCGAGGCGGCG
>DAISLG010000017.1:0-4444 GCA_036820565.1 Gaiellaceae bacterium
CTGCTCCTTCAGCGAGCGCCAGACCGACATCGACTGCTTGCCCTGGAGGATCAGCTGGAGCGAGCCGAGCGTCCCGTCGAGACCCGTGACCGGCACCTTGCCGGCGAGGCCCTGAGCCTGGAGCGCGGCGATGATCCCGCCGGCCATCCCGTCGTTCGCGGACAGGACCGCGTCGACGCCGTTGTTCGACTTGGTCAGGATCTGCTCCATCTCCGCCTGTGCCTTCGACGGATCCCAGAGCGGCGTCCAGACGTTCGCGACCTGCTTGCGCTGACCCTTCTTGAAGAGCGGGTTCAGCACGCTCATGTAGCCCTTGGCGAACAGGTGCGCGTTGTCGTCGATCGGAGACCCGTTGATCACCGCGATGCGTGCGCCCTTCTTCGTGTGCGCGGCGAGCCACGAGCCCTGGAGCTGCCCGATCTTGATGCCGTCGACCGAGACGTAGTAGGCGACGGGCGCGTTCTGGATCAGGCGGTCGTAGGCGATCACCGGCACGCCCTGCTTCTTGGCGTTCTTGACGATCACCGCAGCGCCCTTCTGGTCGATCGCGGTCAGGATGAGCACCTTGGTGCCGCCCGCGAGTGCCGCCTCGGCCTGCGACTGCTGCTTCGTCGCGTCGTTCAGCGCGTTCTGAACCTGGACCTTCGCCGACGGGTACAGCTTCTTCATCGCGGCGATGAAGAACGGCTTGTCCTGGCTTTCCCACCGCGCCGTGACGTTCTCCGGGAGCAGGAAGGTGACGAGCGGCCCACCGCTCGCCCGGGCGTGCGCGTTCGGCTTGGCTCCGCTGCTCGCCGCGACGACCGCGAGCGCGGCCGTCGCGACGACGATCAGTAGTACGGCGAGCTTCGCGCCGGCCGTCCACCTGAAGATGTTCCGCAAAGTGTCCTCCTTATCGTTGGCCCGCGGGCGACTATATGACACCGAAACCGGAGAATCCATCCGCTTCATCACGCAGCGACTCGATCGATCAGGTTTCATTCAGGCCCGTGTTCGAGTTGAGCGGCACGCGCGCCGTCGTCACCGGCGCCTCGCAGGGAATCGGCCGGGCGACCGCGCTCGCGCTCGCGAAGGAGGGCGCCGACGTCGCGACGATCTACAAGTGGGGCGGCGAGGAGGCCGCCGAGACCGAGCGCGCGATCCGCGACGCCGGCAGGCGCTCGATCTTCGTCGAGGGCGACACCGGCGACGTCGCGCAGGTCGAGGCGCTCGCCCGCAGGGTCGTCGACGAGTGGGGCGGGATCGACATCTGGGTGAACAACGCCGCGCGGCTGCTCGTGAAGCCGTTCCTCGAGCTGACCGACGACGACTGGCACGGCCTGCTGGCCGCGAACCTGCACGGCTACTTCTACGGCTGCCGGGCCGCCGCGAGGCAGATGGTCGCGCAGGGCGGCGGCCGCATCGTCAACGTCACGTCGATGTCCGACATCCAGGCCGTCGGCGGGCTCTCAGCCTACATCGCCGCGAAGGGCGGGATCGTCGCCCTCACGAGGGCGATGGCGATCGAATTGGCGCCGCACGGGATCGTCGTGAACGCGCTCGCGCCCGGCGCGACCGACACGCCGCTGAACACGAAGGCGTATACCCCCGAGGTCCGGCGCACCTACGAGAGCCGGATCGCGCTCGGCCACATCGCGAGCCCCGAGGAGATCGCCGACGCGCTGCTCTTCCTCGTCTCGAGCGGGTCGCGGTACATGACCGGCCAGGAGCTGCTCGTGGACGGCGGGATGACCGTCAACGGCACCGTCGGTCACGCTCCCGGCCAGTCGGGATGACCCGGCGGGTCGCGGTGATCGGCGCCGGGACGATGGGCGCCGGCTTCGTCCGTCTCTTCGCGGCCGCCGGGCTCGACGTCACCGCGTACGACGCCCGGCCGGGCGCGGCCGACGCGGCCGTGGCGGAGTTTCCCGGAGCGTCCGCCGCGGCGTCGCTCGGGGAAGCGGTCGAGGACGCCGACGTCTGCATCGAGGCGATCGTGGAGGAGCTCGAGCCGAAGCAGGCGCTCTTCCGGGAGCTCGCGACCCTCGCCGCGCACGGGTGCGTGCTCGCCACGAACACCTCGGCGCTCTCGATCGACGCGATCGCCTCGGGGGCGCCCGAGGCGGCGCGGCCCAGAGTCATCGGCGCGCACTTCTTCAACCCGCCGGACGTGATCCCCGCCGTCGAGGTCGTCCGCGGCGCGCTGACCTCGGACGCGACCGTGGCGACGACGGTCGAGTTGCTCGAGCGCGCCGGCAAGTCGCCCGCCGTCGTCGCTGACTCGCCCGGGTTCGTGGCAAACCGGATCCAGCACGCGATGATCGTCGAGGCGTGGCGCTGCGTCGAGGAGGGCATCGCCGACGCGGCAGCGGTCGACTCGATCGTCAGCGCGAGCTTCGGCTTCCGGCTGTTCGCCTACGGGCCGTTCGCGATCGGCGACTTCAACGGGCTCGACGTCTACGAGAGCACGCAGCGGACGCTGGCCGACGCCTACGGCGAGCGCTTCGAGCCGCCGGCGTCGCTGCGCGCCCACGTCGAGCGCGGCGAGGTCGGGCTGAAGGCGGGCAAGGGCGTCTTCGAATGGGACGATCCCGAGGCCGCGGCGCGGCGCCGCGATGCGGTGTTCGCGCGGCTGGCGGAGATCCGGAGGGACGTCGTCGATGGATCCGCTTAGCCACCTCCCGGGCCCGGGCCGGGCGCGGGTGCTCGTCGACGGCCTCGACCACCCGGAGGGCGTCTGCTGGGATCCGCGCGCCCAGGTCGTGTACGCCGGCGGCGAGCTCGGCCAGATCTACCGCGTCTCGCTGGACGAGCCCCGGGCGGAGATCGTCGCGAACGCCCCCGACTTCGTGCTCGGCCTCGCCGTCGACGGCCGCGGGCGCGTCGTCGCGTGCGTGATCGAGGGCCACCCCGCGCTCGCTGTCGTCGAGGAGGGCCGCGTGCGCGACGTCGTCACCGAGGTCGAGGGCGAACCGCTGCTCTTCCCGAACTACCCGGCCTTCGGTCCCGACGGGACGCTCTACTTCACCGACTCGGGTCCGTGGGGCGAGCACCGCGGCCGCCTGATCCGTCTCGCCGCGGACGGGACGGCGGAGGTGATGTCGCGGGCGTTGCCCCGGTTCCCAAACGGCTGCGCCGTCACGCCGGACGGGCGCCACCTGTGGGTCGTCGAGTCGCTCGGCCCGACCGTCAGCCGCTTCGACCTGCGCGACGGCGGCGCCCCCGAGCTGCTCGTCACGCTCCACGGCCACGTGCCGGACGGGCTTGCGTTGACCGAGGGCGGTGGCTGCCTGATCACGAACTACCGGCCCGACCGGATCTACCACCTCGATGCCTCCGGGAGGCTCGAAGTCGTCGCGCAGGACCCGCACGGGACGCTGATCGCGGCGCCGACGAACGTCTGCTTCGTCGGCGAGCGGCTCGACCGCGCAGTCTCGGCGAACCTCGGCCGCTGGCACCTGACGCTGCTCGACCTGGGGCTCACGGGCGTGCCGCTCCACTACCCGGAACGCTGGGCGGCGGACGCCTAGCGGTCGCTACGCGGTCGCACGAACGGGCAGCCCGAGGATCGCGCGGGCCTCGTCCGAGCTCGCCGGGTCGCGGTCGAGCAGCGGCGCGAGCGCGATCGCCTTCTCGACGAGCTCGGCGTTCGAGTCGGCGCGCTTCTCGAGGCTGACGCGCATGTTGTCCTCGAGCCCCACCCGCACGTGGCCGCCGAGCATCAGCGCGTTGGCGGCGAGGTGGAACTCGGCGGGATAGCCGATCCCGGCGACCGACCAGGTGAAACCGTCGGCGCCGAAGAGATTGAGCGCCGTCTGGCGCATGTGCACGAGCTGCTCGATCGTCCCCGCGTTCGCACCGAGCACGCCGAGCACGAACTGGATGTGCAGCGGGGGGTCGAGCAGGCCCTGCTCCAGGAGATGCAGGACGTTGTAGAGGTGCCCGAGGTCGTAGACCTCGAACTCGGGTTTCGTGCCCGCCTCCCGGAAGAGCTCCGAGAGCCGGTAGGTGTCCTTGAACGTGTTCCGGAAGACGTAGTCGCGGGACGACTCGAGGTACTCGATCTCCCACGGCTGCATCTCGGGGCGGTGGCGCACCTGGAAGATCCCGAAGTTGAAGCTGCCGACATTGAAGGTCGCCATCTCGGGCCCGGCCTCCCGGAGGACGCGCGCGCGCTCGTCGATCGTCATCCCGACGCCGCCACCCGTCGTCGGCTGGACGATCGCGTCGCACCGCTCGCGGATTCCCGAGATCACCTCCTTGAACAGCCCCAGGTCGGCGATCGGGCGGCCCGTCTCGGGCTCGCGGACGTGGACGTGGACGATCGCCGCGCCGGCCGAGTGCGCCTCCACGGCCGAGTCGACGATCTCCTGGGGCGTGACGGGGATCGCCGCGCTCTGCCCGGGCACCGTCATCCCGCCGGTGATCGCGCAGGAGATGAAGACCTTTGCCCCGCTGGCCACGG